>PWOE01000149.1 GCA_003557585.1 Candidatus Nealsoniibacteriota bacterium
ATCAAGAGCTTACAAATCTGGAGAAGCATCTCGCGGAGGGCGCTAAGTGCGCGAAGAAAAGTTTTTGGTGATTGGCTTATGGAAGAGCCTCTCGCGAAGTACGCAGAGAACGCCAAGAAAAATCTTTTGATTATTGATTTAGAGAATAAACCCTTAGCGCCCTTTGCGCCCTTGGTGAGATGCATATAGAACTGAAAGCCTCTCGCGGAGGGCGCTAAGTGCGCGAAGGAAATCTTTTGATAATAGGTCTACATGCTTACCCCTTAGCGCCCACCGCGCCCTTAGCGAGATGCTTTGTAATCCCTTAGCGCTCTCAGCGCCCTCCGCGAGATGCTTTAATAGTTACTTAGCGTCCTCCGCGCCCTTAGCGAGATGCTTATGGAACTTAAAGCCTCTCGCAGAGGGCGCAAAGGGCGCCAAGAAAGTCTTTTTGTAACTAAATCCTTAGCGCCCTCCGCGAGAGGCTTTTCTATCCCTTAGCGAGATGCTCCAGCCAATGAAAGTACTAGCCATCATCCCCGCCCGAGGCGGTTCAAAGGGTATTCCACGCAAGAACCTCCGCGAGCTTGCCGGGAAGCCGCTGATCGTGTGGACCATCGAAGCAGCGCTGGCAGCGGGGTCGTTGGATCGGGTGGTGGTTTCTACTGATGATGAGGAAATTGCGGAGGTCAGTCGGTTGGCGGGGGTGGATGTGTTGATGCGGCCGGAGGAGTTGGCTGCTGATGACACACCGACTTTGCCGGTTTTGCAGGACGTGGTGGCCAGGCTGGAAAGGGAGGAAGGTTGTCGACCCGATGCGGTGATGACCTTGCAGCCGACTTCGCCATTGCGCCAGGCGTGGCATATTGATGAGGCGATTGCCTTGTTCAGTGCCGATGCGGATGCGGACAGCCTGGTCAGTGTAATGGAAGTGCCGCATCACTTTCACCCGCTTTCGGTGATGAAAAAGGGCGACAGTGGCTATCTCGAGAACTTCATTGAGCAGGAGCAGACTGTGACGCGGCGCCAGGACAAGGTGCCGGTGTTTGCGCGTAATGGTGCGGCGGTCTATATCACGCGGATTGGGCGCTTGAAGGATTTTGTCTTTGGCGGAAAGCTGCTGGCTTATCCCATGGATGCCGATGAATCTCTTGATATTGATGAACCGGCTGATCTGGAGCGGGCTGAGAAGTTGCTAGGTGAACGGGGCGTTGCCTGACACAAATCATGCAGCGAATTTGCTACCTGTACACCGACTTCCAGCGCATTGTGTTTCGCGCGGCACTGCTGGAGGCCGGGCTTGACGAAACCGAATTCCGCTTCATCACTCATGGCTACTGCAATGATGAGCGACTGGACTCACCGACCCGAATCATGGGCGGTTTCAAGAAGTTGGAGTGGTCGAGAGCGCGGGAACTGATTGCTGAAGTCAATGACGCAATCGAGAAGTGTGCTGACGGCCAGTCGTTCGAACTGTGGCTGGCCAGTGACAACTCCGGGATCGGGCAGATCCTGATTCATCATCCACTTTGCAAGCGCGTTGTACTATTCGAGGACGGTCTGGCCAATTACGGGGTTCATTATCCGCTGCTGTCGAAGAAGAATGTTCAGATTGAGTTGTTCAGGCTGAGAAATTTGGCGCTGTTGTGGCCGCATTATCGAATGCCCAAGCGGGCGGGAGAATGTCGTCGAGCATCGATCCGGTATGCGCTGACCGAGAAATCGTTTCCTTATTCCGATCCTGAACAGGTTGTCTGCATTGCCCGGCAGCATTTCCTGATGTCGGTTCGAAACGAAGCCAAGTTGCCCGCGCCCGACAATGAATGGTCCTTGCAGTCGGGCGATCTCCTTTTTATTGATGCTTTCAAGGATCGGGCTCGTGCCAATGCCAGGCGTCCGCTGATCATTGAAATGATGAAAAGGATTGTCGACGATTATCCTGTTCAAAGAATTGTCGTTCGTCCTCATCCGGGCGCTCAAGCCGACTTTGTCAGTGAAACCGTGGAGCAGCTTGGCCGGGCATTGTCCATTTCAATCGATGAAGTAACTGGCAAAGGTCTGTTCGAGGTTCATTTGGCTCGTATCAAGGAATCCGGATTTCTGATTGCCGGGTTGATGTCTACCGCGCTATTGACAGCCAGGTTACTCAGGCCGGATAGTCCGGTTTTCTGCTTCGGTTCAGGCTTTTATCGTAAGTCATTCGCCAGGCGAGATGGCCAGCTTGAAGCGTTGGCTTCAATGGGTGTCAAGGTTTTATAGTCAACTGCTATTTCAGCTGGTTTATCCGGAAGTTTCCTTAAATGGTTTACAGAAAAGCTGACAGATTCCTGCCGTTCTACAGGCGAGTTTCCGCGTCACGCTTGACCGGTGCGTTGATGCATCGCTTTTGGGATCGGGGAAGTCAAAAAAGCACCCATCGGCCCGTTTTCCTGTCCGGCTCGCCACGCTCGGGGAGCAGCTGGAGCCTTGAGACCCTCGAAGCAATCCTTCCGGCCAGACGTCACTGGGAACCGGTCAAGGGCTTTCAGCATGAAATTGGCTACCGAAATGGCCCCTACGGCGGAATTCGGCCCTGGATTGACGGTGAAGATGACCTGCCGGAGTTGCAATGGCGACTGCGGGAGTCTCTCATGGGGGAAAGGCCGCCTGCCCAGGTTTCGCGCATGTACAACCCTAAAGCAGGGGTTTCGGGTACCCTGCGTCGGGTGCTGTCGCCGGGTGTGACCATTCTGAAATTCACGGCAGCGCAAAGGTTGCTTCCGTGGATTGTTGGCAACATCGATTGTCAAGGTGCCATGATTGTTCGCAATCCGCTTTCCATCGTGGCTTCCGCAAAAAAAATGGGGAGTCGGGTCGAAGGGTGGGGTGGATTAAGGTCGGAAGAGCGAAACGATCCTGCTTTGCTGCAACGTTTTCCGGCGGCTGCAGCACTCGAGGCTGAAGATCTGACCAATATTCGCTATCTTGCGATCAGAACCTGCCTGGATCTTATGGTGCCGCTACAGGATGAGAATTGCCTGAAGTCGCTTGTCGTAGTGCCTTATGAATCTCTCACCATCGAGCCTTCCTTGTTCCTGGCTATTGCCAGCGAACTTGGCTTGGGTGAATTGCTGGAGACCGACACAGTACCGGTACGCCCGAGCGCTACAACTGTTGGTGACTCGAATGTTCTCAAGAAGGGCAACCCGAACCTGTCCTGGCAGCACCGCCTTGAGCCTTGGGAAATCGACCAAGTGCAGCGCGTAATGGATGCGTTCGGGATCAATTTCTATGGTGAGTCGCCTGAGTGCGACCTTTCCCGTTTAAAGGCAACGGGAGTGCAAAGGCTGCTGGGTTAAGAGCCGGTTGGTCTGCTGCTTATCCTGGCGTCGGTGTGCTCCTCGCTCAGGCCCAATATGGTCTGGTAAGTGGATCGCAGTATGCGTGCAGAATGCTTCCATGAGTACTTTTCCAGTACTTGACGACCTGCCAGGTCGAGTTGCTTTCTTGCGTCTGGATTGTCAACGATGGTTTGCATGATATTCGCCAGACTTTCCGGCTCATCCGGGTTGAAATACAGTGCACCATCGCCCAGCACTTCCCGCGCGGCCGGAATATCGGAAA
>PWOE01000074.1 GCA_003557585.1 Candidatus Nealsoniibacteriota bacterium
CAGCTTTAATATCAATTCATTCCAAGCCAGGTCTATGGTTGATATGACTAAAGAATATCAATATCTTTATAATAAGATTATGAATAGGACAGAGCTGGCTATATCTAAGTATTTAGGTAAGGTTGCCAAGCTAAATATGTCTATGAAACCTGATGGATGGGAAGTTAGTAAATGGTTATATTACCTATCTAATATGAATATCCTGTTTGAAGACCCATTTAATGAAGGTCAAAAAGGTTTAGCCCAGGGTAAACTTGCAGGTTCTATGTCCCAGACAGGAAATCAGACAGAGATAGGTGATGCAGATTTTATCCAAAGACATATAGAAATCCTCTCATTCCTGGAAAATAGGGTGGATCAAATAACAGGTATTACTCCACAGAGAAAGGGGTCTATTGATAATAGAGAAACTGTTGGTGGGGTAGAAAGAGCTGTTATGCAGTCTTCTCATATTACAGAGAAATGGTTTGGTATTCACGATGATACCAGGATAAGAGCTTTATCTTCACTACTTGAAGCAGCTAAAATAGCCTGGGATAATAGATCATTTGTAAGAAGTTATGTATTAGATGACCAGACAGAGGCACTATTAGACTTTGATAGCCATTTGTTTGGAGAATCTTCTTATGGTGGATATCTCTCTTCAGACAGTGATAATGATAATATCCTGGAACAAATGAGAGCTCTTGCACAACCAATGTTGCAGAATGGTGCTACTATGAGTATGGTGGCAGAATTGTACAGAACTAAGAATGTAGGAGATCTTCAAAGGAAGATTACCAGGTTTGAAAGAGAACTTCAGGAACAAGCACAGCAAGCTCAGAATCAGCAGATAGAAGCTGAACAAGCAGTTGCACAGGCTGAGCAGGAGATGAGAATGATGGAGATGGAACTTGAAGCAGAACAGAAAGAGCTTGACAGAGAAGTAGATATGTTTAAAGCTGAACTAGATGCACAAACTAAAATCCAAATTGCAGAGATAAATGCTTCTAAACAATCAGATGAAGGTTTTGATAAGACTGATGAAACAGAGAAACTTAGGTCTCAAGAGTCTATTAAGAAAAAAGAGATTGAGGCGAAGAAGAGTATAGAAGATAAGAAGATTGCTCTGGAGAAGAGGAAGTTAGAAGCTCAAAAAGAGATTCAGAAACTCAAAGATAAAGCAGCTATGGAGAGAGAGAAGATAAAAGCCAGAGCTGCAGCTAAGAGGAAAACTAATACGGCTTCTTAGATAATCTGATAAAAATAGCTATATTTTGGAAAGCTAAGTAAATAAAGGCTTGGAAGTAATGTAGAATTGTATTATATTTGTAAATTATTAAAAGAATCTTATGGCAGAAGAGAAAGAAATTAACTTTGAAGATCTTTTTGCAGAGGAATTGGGAGTTGGTAGTTCCCCCTCAGTAGAAGGTCAAGACTCTGATGAAGGGCAATCAGAGGAGAAGACAGTAGAAGACCCTGACCTCGATTTAGAGGAAATATTAAAGCATTCATCAGAAACTGATAATTCTGGAGAAGATGAAAGTGGAGAGAGTGAATCAGAAGATGTCACAGAAAAAGGAGGTGAGACCCCTGTTCCTGACAGTTCAACAGATGGAAAATCTTCTGATACTGAAGAATCTACCACTCTTCTCTTTGCCAGATTCCTGTCTGAACAGGGGAACCTCACCTCATTTAATGAAGAAGATTTTAAAAAACTGGTAAAAGAAGAAGGCGAAGAATCAGCTCTTTCAGCTCTTTGGAATAAAGAAGCAGATGCTATTCGTAACAGCCTCCTTGATACCTACGATCAAGACGTAAGAGAGTATCTTGATATGCTGGATACTGGTATAGCTCCTGACACAGCTAAAGATATAGCTTCATCTAAGAAATGGTTGTCCTCTATAAAACCAGAAGATATAGAAGATGACTCTAAAGAAGATTTGAGAAAAGATCTTATTAGACGAAGGTATAAAATTACTACTAATTTCTCTGATACAAAGATAGATAAATTAGTAGAAAGAGCAGTAAGTTTGGGAGAAGATATAGAAGAAGCTAATGAAGCTTTGGAAGATCTGGATAAGTATTACAGTACTAAAGCAGAAGAAGAGAAAAAACTTATTTCTCAGAAAGAAGAAGAGAATAAGAAAGCAGCCCAACAGCAGTTGGAAGACTTTAAGAAGAAAGTCACTGATATGAAAGAGATAGTTCCAGGAATGGATCTAACTCCTAAGCAGAAGCAGAATATCATCGAGAAACTTACTAAACCAGTAAAAGAGATTGGTGGTCAACCTGTAAATGCTATTTGGGCTAAAAGAGCAGAAGATCCTTTTAAGTTTGATACCATAGTAGCTGCTTTGGAAGATATAGGAGTATTTGATGGTAAATGGGATAAGCTTCAAAAAAGAGTGAAATCTGATACTATCAATCAACTTAAGAAATCTATAGATTCCAGAAGTAGTGACAGAACCAGAACAGGTGCTTATGGAAGAACTGCTTCTGATGATGCAGCTATGAGAAACATAGAATCTATGAAGGGATTAATCTAAGAGAACATTTTAAATTTAATATACTATGCAGAAAGTTTCAAAATTACAAATTGTAGACCCCAAATATTGGTCTGGTCTAACTAGAGAGGCTCATCTTGGATGGCTTGGGATGATGGAACCCCAATATGTCAGTAAGGTGATTAATCGTATTTATGAGGTAAATCATGGATCTGACAATATTGTTAGTTTCATTGATCAATTCCCAGTACACTATCTTGATGAGGAAGGTGCTTATCGTTGGATGCTTCATGGCTCTGATGAGAGGAATATTCCTTTGGTAGGTGCATCACTTACAGGAGCTATCGGCACTTTAGTAGCTGCTGGTGACCGTCCTGGTATTGGAAGAAGTCAGTTTTATATGTTCTTCCCTGAGAGGTACTTTGAAGCAACATCAGTTATTGTTGGAGAGAACCCTGATGACTATCAACTTAGGGTAGTTGATGATCCTGTACATATGGCAGGTGGTTGGAGATACCGTGTGGAGCTAATTAATGGTGATGCAGAAGCATTTGTACCTCTGGATGATCTCGCAGCTGGAACCAGATGGTCAGAAGAGTTTGGTCTTGTAGAGCACGAACTCTCTAAGAGAGGTAGTGGAGTACACCACTCAGCTCCTCTGATGATGGAAAATGTTACTTCTGTAATCAGGAAGAACTATGATGTACCCGGTAATATGATTACCAAAGGTAAAAATCATCCTCTTGCATTTGCATTTATAGATCAGGATGGTAAAACTCAAACCAGGTGGATTGATAAACTTACCTGGGACTTTATGAAGCAGTTCCGTTGGGATAAAGCCAGACTTCTGCTTCACGGTAAGTCTAACAAACTGTCTGATGGTCAGTATGGTAATAAAGGTGAAAGTGGTAACACTATCAGAGCTGGATTTGGTCTCTATGAGCAAATGGAAGGTGGTAATATGATGTATTACAACAACTTCTCTCTGGACTCACTCACTGACTTTGCTATGCAGCTTTCAGTAGGTAAACTTAAAGAAGATAGCAGGAAGTTTGTACTTTCTACTGGCGA
>PWOE01000010.1 GCA_003557585.1 Candidatus Nealsoniibacteriota bacterium
AAAACAAACCATTTGTCATCTTTTATCGTGATCTCAATCTTTTCATCTCCATACCAGTAATATGCATCAACCATAGCGTTTGCTACCGATATAGTATCTAAAAGCAACATTTTAGCAATAATTAAAGCTAATTTAATTTTCATATGGCCGCACTCATTCCTTAATTGAATGGTGGATCTTCTACAAATGACACTTCAAACTTTACAGGATAATAACGGTATTCAATGGGAATATTTATCATATACTCTGCTACTCCCGGTTTGGTAGGACCAAGATTCTGTAACTCGACATAATACAACAAAGTATCTGGAGTCAGGTAGGCATCCCAATCCGTTATTGCAATTTTATGCGGGTAGCCGGCTCGTCCTGCAAGAATGAAGTGATCTTGTAAATCAACAGTAACTTTCTCTTCATTGCAGGTTATATACTTGTCAAACTTTTCCTCGCTTTCAATCACCAAAAGTTCGGTTATTCTTAAAAATTTATGGATATCACTTTCCTTGATGACTTCGGGAAAAGAAATAAACCCGCAATACGTAATATCTTGTCGCCCTTCATCATCGACGAAGTGCGGTACTTTTCTTAATTCCTCAGCCTGCACCGTCTCCCGGTGATCGATTAAATCGTCGCTTTCAAAAAGTTCACAACCTGAAACAGCCAAAACTATCGGTAGGGAGAAAATAATAAATGGATTAAATAACTTCATTTGTAGTAAACCTTTACAATTAGTGAGTTTCTAATGTCCACTCGGAGAATGGGATATTATAAACTAAGTTGAAGTAAACTACTATCGACTTTAGTCGATAGTAGTTTACTTAGTATGTGCTCCGGAGAACCCATATTCCATCCTTCTGTAAGAAATTCAAAATAATCCCAGGTTTGTCCGCCGTCGGTGCTCTTGAGCATTCCGCTCTTGTAATCGGTATACCCGGATGCACCTGAACTTGCCGCGACATAAATCACATCGCTGTCGGTCGGGTCCACGGCTACCTTGCCGTGGACATCCGGCAGCATGATCTCCCACTGCGGATCCTGGGCAAGCGCCGGGCTTGCAAGGGTACTCATCACAAACAGAATGAATGCGGCCATGAACGGCCGTTGCTTGCGTGTAAAGGATTTTTGATCGGTTTTTTGCATGGTTACATTCTTTGGACAACCAATTTCATTTGATCAGCAGCATTTGCCGGGATTGCACAAAATCCCCGACGCGCAAGCGGTAGATATACACGCCACTGGCCGCATTCGAGGCATCCCATGTGGCCTGATGTCTTACGGGAGCTTTCGACTGATCAACAAGCGTCTCGATGATCTAAAGCACCGGTTGCAAGGGTGTCAGGTAAACGGTATATATTATATTCATTAGGAGTATATCATTTAGTTTATAGCTTTGGTAATTACAGTCTCAGGGCTTTCTCTTATCTCTCCCAGATCATTTTTCAATGGATGGGCTACATCAGCGACGAGCTCTGGGAAATTTTCTTTACTTCCTGAGCAAATAATCCAAACTCTTCTCCTTCTTCAGCAAGCGACTCCGGCAGACCGCGCTGGCGCAGCAGGTCTTTGTCGGCATATTCGTAATGGTATGGTGTTAGCTGGTTAATAAGTGCCAAAATACTTGTATCATCACGTATTGATCGAATATTGGTTTTAAGCCGTTCATCAGAACTATAGGTAGTGCCACCACTTACATAAAGTCCATCTGTAAAGTACCCTCCATAACTATTACTACCGGAAGCACTTCCCCAAACACCTCGATTGCCATTAGTGCCGTCACTTGCAAGGCCGCGGACTCCTATATGTTGATAAGCAGATCCGACAGCATTGCCATATATGCCATAATTCTGATATTGACCGGAACCATTTGTATAAGTAAAAATACCATATCTCACAGGGTTGCCACAGTTATTGCAATTAACTCTCAACTGTCCTGTACTGGGCGTGGCTCCAATAACAAATCTTCCAGAGCTATTTATTTGTATCTGGGCTGTTGCATCATTAGTATTTAAAGTAAAAAAAACAAACCCAAGAGAAAGGCTTAATACCAAATATCCTAATTTTGAAATAACATTGTCTGAAACTCTCATAGTATACTCCTGATCCATTAATTGAAGTTATATGAAAAGGGTAAGCAGGTGTGGTTGAACCGGGATTAGGTACTGAAAAGTTATAACAATTAACCACTTTTTTGAAGATAGAATACCCCACGCAACTATTTATAATCTACCCCCCCTCAATATAATGTCAAGTAAAAATTTTACAAATACTCATTCCTATCCTATTGTTTATGTTATATCATTGAAGATAAATCATTACAGCATAACGGGTAATACTTTCCGTAACCCCTGTGAAAAAATGTAACCGGAAACCTGTCCAGCGATTGGGGTTGAGTTTATTGAATGGGAGAAAGATAGTCAAACTTGCGGACAGTTCTGTTATTTATGTGTCGCTGGACCATTTGAATGAATAGGCACTTTTTATCATGGATACAAATAACTCGGACTCGGTCCCCATTCCGGGTCCTGCACGCCCCGGAAAGTAACAACTCCAATCGATGTCAATTTTGGGTAATGATGGATTTGATATGGCCCACTGCAAATGAAACTGTAAGGACCAGGTACAGGAATATTTGTGATAGTGTCTTTTGAAACAAAATTCAAGTATTGATTAGAATCCGGGAACCATTCACCATCCTCCTCCCCCGGAAACACATTTTCTTCTTCGGCTTGAATGTAGTCAAGCTTCCATATCGTGTTAGCTAATTCCTCCGGATCATTAAAATTGGCCTCTGTGCCACAGCTACCCAGCATATACGAAAACAAAAGCAGCAAGCCTGTAACAAAACCTGTTTTGTAGGTAAACGGTTTTATAATTTCGACATTCATTTGGTTACCTCTCTTTGTTTAATCGAGCTCAATACTTCCACTTCAGCCTTTGGGCCTTCTAATTCAGTCTGTTGCTACTGAATAGCAGCCAATAATACACAATATACAAAGGTATACTTTACAGCGCTTATTTGTTGGCGGGCTGCCTCAACGAACCAGGGTCATGCGCCGGGTCAGGGAATGTCCGGAAGCGCTGATCCGGTACATATAGACGCCGCTTGACAGACCGCCGACATCAGCCGGTCGACAAGCGTGGCCACATGGCGGCCGGTGATGTCGAACACATCTAAGTTGACATGGGCCGGCTCGGGCAGGGGCAATTTTGCGGCAACTCCAAAACTTCTTATTTGTTCCGTTGACGGAACTGACGCACTAAAAATAGGTTTCACAAAGAAACAAAGTAGAACCTGCCAGGTTTGAAATCTTTGATGACTTTCACAGCCGGATCAATAAATGGCACCAGGTCCGGATATCGATTCGAGTCAGCCTGCAGAGCGACAACTGCAATTTCAAGACCGGCAATCGATTGCTGATAAGCCATTTTCTGATCAATAGTAATGAGAATATCAAACTTCTGAAGTGCCTTCTTGAGTAAATCACCGTTTTTCAAACCATTCCATTTCTGATCTGTTACCGTCGAAACCACAAAAGATTCGTGAGCCTCTTGAAAGC
>PWOE01000034.1 GCA_003557585.1 Candidatus Nealsoniibacteriota bacterium
CTTTTATAACAAGTATTTAGGGTTTATAATGGCCAAAAAAGTGGTATGGCCCGCCGCTATTATATTTTACTTGTTGTTTATTTTTGGTTTGGTGTATTTTGCGATTGCCCCGGCCGTTGATGAAGCATCATTTACGGTCGCATTACAAAATGGCGCACTATTAGGGTTATTATGTTATGCAACTTATGACTTAACCAACCTTGCTACGTTGAAAGATTGGCCCTTAAAAGTTACCATTATCGACCTTATTTGGGGAACATTTATCGGAACGACAACGGCAGTTTTAGCGTACGGATTATTTACCTTAATTTAAACATTCTTAACGGAGTTGATGCCTATGAAGGCCATGGCAATTCACCAGGACAAGTTTTATCTTTCACTAATGTCAGGCGCAAAAACAGTATTAAAACATAAAGACACCTTAAACGCGATCAATGTGTTTCCAGTCGCAGATGGGGATACTGGGACAAACTTAGCGTCTTTAATGCATGCTATTCTTAATGAAACAAATACGGACACTGATGATCACAATAAGCTTTTGACTGTGGCTGATCGCGCGCTTGATGGTGCAAGAGGCAATTCCGGCATTATTTTTGCGCAATATTTAAACGGATTAATCCATGCCCTTGACATATCAAAAGAAGAAATTGATCTTGACAGTTTATTAACGGCAATAGAAAAAGCAGTCCCACATGCTTATGAGGCTGTCAATGAGCCGGTTGAAGGCACCATGCTTACACTCATGAGACAGTGGAGTGAAACCTTGTTAGTACTTAAAAATAAAACCAAAGATATTGTGGTTTTACTCAGTGAATCATTAAAAAGGTTACATCAGTATTTAATGGATAGTACTGAAACATTAGATGTGTTAAAGCGTAACAACGTCGTTGACGCTGGCGCCAAAGGATTTTATCACTTTGTGGAGGGTATTATGCAATATATTAGAGATGGGATTGTGGATGAAATGTATGAAGACAGTTTTGATGATCAACAAGCACACAATAACGATCCCCAAGACCATGAAAGTTTTGAGGATGGCGATTATCGGTATTGTACGGAAGCGTTATTAACGGGCACAGGATTTTCACCTAAGACCATTAAAAAGACTTTACATGACTTAGGAGACTCTATGGTGGTTGCTGGTAATGATTCAAAAGTGCGGGTTCATATCCATACCAATGAGCCTGACCAAGTGTTTTTTAGACTGCGAGACTTTGGTCATATCAAAGAACAAAAAGTCGATGATATGAAACGGCAACACGAAGTGAAAAATGCCCGAAAATACGATACGGCTATTGTGACGGATTCGATTGCCGATTTACCACAAGCCATGGTTGATCAATATCAAATCCAACAAATACCGCTCGTGTTAACCATTGAGGGTTCGGATTATTATGATAAGCTTACCATTACGACGGATAAGTTTTATCAATTTATGGATTCGTTAGAAGAATACCCACGTAGTGCACAACCTAACTTAAAACACATGCAAAATTATTTCTCTTATTTAAGTACGTATTATAAAAAGATTATCGTCATTAGCGTATCATCGAAAATGAGCGGAACGTATAATGTCTTTAAACAAGCACAAAAATCTCTTGATAAAAGCATTCAAATGGAAGTTATTGACTCTAAACAAAACTCTGGGGCGCAAGGCTTGCTTGTTATGCGTGCTGCAGAGATGGTGGATGAAGGCCTTCCTTTTGATGATATTGTCAAGGCGGTGACGGCCTTAAGAGATAAAGCACGCATTCTTGTCAGTGTTAAAACGTTAAAATATATGGTGCGTGGTGGAAGGGTATCTAAAGTTACCGGTGTTATTGGTAAAATCACCAATTTAAAGCCCGTGGTTTCAATTGATGAAACGGGTGAGGGAATTATATTTTCAAAAGGGTTTTCGATTAAAATGTCTACAAATAAGATTTTTAAACATTTAGCAGCTATCCATGAAAAAGAAGGTATTGAGCGCTATGCTATTGTCCATGCGAAAGCAGAAGATAGAGTACGCGAATATACAGAAAAGGCTAAGGCGATTACAAACTTAGACCCCGTATATACCATGGATATCTCAGCGATTGTTGCGATGAATGCAGGCCTTGGAACTGTGGCCATCGCATACATAACAAAATAATGTAATGAAGGTGATAGTGTGAATGCTAAACGCTATGTTATTTACCCTATTTTGGGCGTACTGACTTTTGGACTTGCATCACGAGGATTTCGATTTTTTTGGGAAGATAGTTTGGTCTTACCCTTTATGATTACGTTAATGTTTTTTACGATAATCTTTGTGATTGCACAAATTGTCAAAGATAATTCTATTGTGGATATGTTTTGGGGAAGTGGGTTTGTTATAGGAAGCTTAAGCACACTTTTTATCACACCTTCTCCAACGCCTTTATCGCTTATTCTCGTTGCGTTTATCGTGTTATGGGGCGTTCGCTTGTCATGGCGATTGATAAAAAGAAACTGGGGCAAACCCGAAGATTTTCGCTATGCACAGTGGCGCCAGGAATGGGGCGATAAAGTCGTTATAACTGCGTTTTTTAGAGTTTTTATGATTCAAGGTATTATCAACTTTATTGTTGGGTCTGCAAGTTACACGGTGATTCGCTTTAACACCTTTACTTTTGAAGGTTGGCCAACCGTTTTCGTTATTAGCGGACTGCTCATTGCTTTTACGGGATTATTTTTTGAAGTGGTTGGTGATGAACAACTAAGACGCCATATTCAAAGCGGTAAAAAACAGTTGATGAAATCTGGCCTTTGGAAACTTACACGCCACCCTAATTATTTTGGGGAAATACTTATTTGGGCCGGTTTGTATGTAACAGGATTTGCGCTCATTGGCTCACAAATACACATCATCTTTTATGGAAGCTTAATTGTCTCACCCCTTATTATGAGTGCAGTGTTAATTAAAATATCCACCCCACTTTTAGAAAAACATATGGCAAAATATGAAGGCTGGGAAGCCTATACTAAACAAACACCAATGATTTTTCCTTGGGGTAAAAAAGCATGAATTAATGGTTCATATATAAAACTTTGTAGCTCATCTTGCATAAAGGTGAGCTTTTTTTATGTGGTTTTTTACCACGGAAAAGTCATGACATCATGTAAACCCTATTGAGAAAGTCTTAAACAAACACACATCACAGCTTTTATCATGATACAATACATGTAAAGAAGCCATAAAAAAGGAGTGGCACATAAGGTGCCAAAAACACTGATGAAACCACTTGAACTTAATGCTTCACAAAAACACACGATAGAAACAATGATTGAAAAAGCTTGTAAAAAACATAAGGTAAAGGGGGCAACCATTACCATTACAGGGAAAGAAAAAACCCTTTTCTCTATGCATTATGGTGTTATTGATCAAAAAGAGACCCCGAATCACGAAGCCGCCATGATGATGATTGGTTCTACCACAAAGCTTTTAACAGGCATTGCGATTTTAGTGTTATGTGATGCTAAAAAATTACGGCTTGATGATGCCATTGATACGCACGTTTCAGACTTAAATATTCCCAATGAATCAAAGGGTGGA
>PWOE01000060.1 GCA_003557585.1 Candidatus Nealsoniibacteriota bacterium
AGGTTTAACATACAATGTTTTGAAGGGTTCTAAACCATCAATGTGGGCTACGGTATCATCAGGCATAATACCGTATTCAGCAAAAAAATCTCCACATTCAATATTTCTGCATTCCATATACAAGCTGACCTCAATGTTCAACTCGTTTTCCACAACTTCCTCTTCAGTATAAGTTGTAGCTGCTAAAGTTAGTGGGGTACTGCATTTTGGGCATTTCAAATACTTCATAACAATGTTCTCCTTTTTGTTTTTTACTGTGGAAAAAATGGTAAGGCCCTAATATCGCAGAAAATCAGGAACTTTGTAGGTGAGGGCGTCTTCTACAGGGAAGAACCAGTACCAGTCACCGCAGAACTCCAATTGAATAGAGTTCCTAATAAGTGTCTCCCTAATTTGTTTTAAAGAGAACTCTCCTTTTTCATCTTCCCAACAATATTCATTGTATTCTTGAATATTATCGTCCTCAACAAATAAACCTCCTTTTTTTATTTCACCAAGAATCCATTTAGCCGCAAGTAAATCCCTTGGCAAAGTATTTGGGTTTTCAATTACTGATTGGACTGAAAATTCAGATAAGAACATAAAAACCTCCTTAATAGTTGTCAGCAGACTTAACAGCTTCTTTTAATTTAGGATTTCTTCTGGCTTCTTTTTCAGTATACCCAGTAAAATGCAAATTATCTGGATTACTGGCAATATCACCAGTGCCCCAATATGCATATTCACACATAGGGCAGAATTCTGTTTGATTATTGGTACATTCTGGGCAAGTGTTTCTTGACAACATTAAAAATCTCATCATAAACCTTCCTTTGTTATCTGCATTACATGGTAATTGCAGACAAACATTGATTTAAAACAAGGTTTTCTAAGAACTTCCTTTCGAGATAACTGCTGTACTTTATACCCATGATTTTTTAGTGTCTCTAGGTCGGAAGCATTGATTTTCTTCATCATACTTTTAAGTTCTTTAAGAGTGTAAGTAGGAACTCTTGTTTTTTCTTTTTGAATAAGTTTTCGTGATGGGGTATCTTCAGATTTAATAATCAAAGAAGCCCTTTTACTCCGAACCAGTGTTTCTCCATTTACTTTTTTCTCTATGGAATCTTTTTTCTTTATTTTGGAGAATACTTTTGAGGATATCTTGTCTAAGGCTCTATTTTCTCTTAAACATGGACCTTCTAAAGTAATTGTATCAAAATTAGTTACAAACGAACTGGGTCTATGGCCACCTCTACTAGAAGTTATATTACTCATAATTATTTCCTTTTGGCGGAATCAAGGTTATAGGGCCTTTGTTATGGCCTGTTAGGAATCTTGTGTGTTTCGTTTTTCTTTCATAGAGGTTAAAAGGTTTCCATCGCCAACCTTTCCTCATAAGTTCCTTTAGTTCATTTCCTGTTATTTGTTTCATAAAAAACCTCCTTTACATTATTTATTTATTAAGGGTTTCTTTCTTTTATAGTAACTAGAACAAAAAACATTAAGGATTCTGCTCTAGTTACTAAAAAGCAAGAAAATTCAAGGTATTCTTTTTTGATTTAAGGGAAGCTGGTTAATAAATGAACTTATTAAACCAAAAGAATTTAACCTTGAATGTGTATTCTTTAATAAAGGGGTATTAAGCCTTTATTAAGTTAAATTGTTGATAAGGTAAGTTTACGCCGAGAATAAAGGGGAAATTTGTATAACGACAAAAATATTATCTACGAGATAACTTTTGAACCGCATAGCGTCCCCAAAGACCCCAGCTTGGTTTTTTTAACTTAAGGGTAAGTTTGTTTGACGTGCATTATCAAAAAACTTTTACAAAAACCCTTGATCTCAATTTTCAAAGAACGGGTAATGAATTCATCTAACAAAGAATTCATCAGTATTAAGAAGTAATCAGTGTTCTTTTTGAAGATTTGGGTCTGTAGTCTTTTGCTTTTATTTCTCTGGAGGTTCTATTGTAACCATTCAATCAAATTAGAACCGTGTAAACCAGCTCAAAATATGAGTCTTATAAAGAGTACTTCTCCGCTTCTTTTTATTTTTAACAAAAAGAACAAAGATTCTTTTTACCTTAATACCGGATCTTGCTGGTTTCTTTTTAAAATCATCAAAAACTATTTCCTTGTCTCTTATTTTGATATTAAGAATAACAAAGAACTGTCAGTGATGAAAATGTTCTTAAAGCACATAAGAACCAAAACCATTCCTCACAAATTAAAATACTGTAAGTAAGATCCGCCAAGCTCACTATTTAATTTTCAAAATCGATGAATGCATTATCTCATAGGCTGTTTTTTTTGTCAAGAAAAAATAGTTAATAGTTTCAATACTTTAAAATTAATTTAAATTAATTATTGGTATGGTTTTTGCTTAACAGGCTGATATGATTGACTATTTTTAGCAGGTACTAAATGTTCCACAAAGATTCCGCAATTATTAGATCCTGAAGAAATAAGATCCTGCGTAGTACAATAGGAGGTAGGTTGTTGGTTGGTTGGGTTTTTGTTTATTGTTTTAGGAGTTTTTTGTTGTTGGTTGTTGAGGATGTTGTTTAGGCTGGTTTTAGTAGGAAGTTTGTTTTTAGATTAAAGGTTTGTTGTTTTATAGTTTGTTTTTTAAGGATTCTTGATTTGATTATTAGGAGAAATTGGTTTT
The DNA here is from genome assembly GCA_003557585.1 of Candidatus Nealsoniibacteriota bacterium. GTDB lineage: Bacteria > Patescibacteriota > Minisyncoccia > Minisyncoccales > CSSED10-335 > CSSED10-335. Next base: position 2,650 of record PWOE01000060.1, read on the forward strand.
AGTTTTTAGGAAGTTTTTGAATATTTTTTGATTTGTTTTTAAAAATTTTCTTAGGATTTAAATTTTATTTTGGATTTTTAAATTTTTTAAATTTTTTTAAAGGAATTTGTGTTTTTTGTTGGGGTTGTTTTAAAGTGTTTTAAATAATGTTTTTTAAATAAGCAAAAAATTCACTGTTTTTTGAACTTTCCTACTAGGTGGTTAGATTTTTTTGTTGACTGAAATAATTGACTTTTTTAAGAAACCATTTTTCCCCAAACACCAAAATACCATCATTGTTTAAATACCTTTAAATAAGGATTTTTTATTCAGTTTTTGATTATTGTAGGAAAGTAGTGATTCATAAAAAAAACAAAAAATAAAATCTCTTCTATTTTGTTAATTACAATATATTTAAATAAAGGATTTGAAAATAGTTAAGGGTGCTTTTGCCTCTAGTAGGAAAGGACCCCTTTATTTTCTCTGTGGAATACTTCCCAATTCCCTAATACTGGAAGTAAATGGGTTATGGGTGTGCTAAGATCCAGGAGGTAGAGCACCTTAATTCCAAGGTAACTTTATCCAGGGTTTCCTTTTAAGAGAGATTCTTTATCCAGGGATTTCTTTTTTGAACCATAGGGCTTCCAGGGGAAAGAATATATATTATCCTTTGTAGAGGTTGTGGAATGCTGTTGGTTTCCCTGTGGAAGAACGTCCTATTCCCTATGGGCTCCTAGGTATCCTTTAGGGCGCCCTGGTTAAAAATTTTCAGGATTTTAATGGATACTATAAAAAGTAGTGGATTTTAATAATCACTAAAACTACGCTAGGTTTATCTACGTCTACGTCTACGTCTACGTCTACGTCTACGTCTACGTCTACAATAGATAGTTTCAAATAAAGATAACCTAAAAAAAATCAC
>PWOE01000025.1 GCA_003557585.1 Candidatus Nealsoniibacteriota bacterium
TTTCATCAACAGGGTCTGTTATTGTATCATCATCTTGCTCGTCGTCTTGTTCATCGTCTTGCTCATCATCTTGTTCATCATCTTGCTCATCGTCTTGTTCATCATCAAATATTACAGTAAACGCAAAGGTAGATATTTCTGATTCTACAACCAATTGGGCGGGCTCAAAAACCGCAGTTTCATGCATAGGTACGATGACATCACCTATGGATACATCGTGTACTCTGTAAACCCCATCATCGTATTCAGATGAATAACCTCTTTCGTCTTGGTCATAAAAGCTAACATTTTCTAGTGGTGTATCAAACGTGATTGTTACATCAAATGATGAACTATCAGCTTGTTCACAACCCGCTACGATTAATAGAAACATAATGAAAAAAATACTAAAAAAACCTTTTTGACGCATCAATATCCCTCCAATTATAACTAGTGCTATGATACCAATATAAAAGAAAGAATTTTGAACTTCAAACTATATGCATTGATTTGTGAGGTGAAAGTAATATAGTGCTTATACTGTTGGATATTGTTATGAAAATCATTAAATACAGTCACAAAATATATTGAAAAGGTCTTGCCCATTTGATTGAGTAAGACCTTTAAGGTTTTAACTTTATTTGAATGTATTAAACAGCGTTCGCTTTAAAAATGGCAAGATAAGGTTTTAAGCGTGGATAATTGGTGATGGGTATATCCAGTGTAAGATCACCATAATCATCTCCTTTAGATAACATCCCACCGTGTGTATCATAAATTGGTTGATTTAATGCCATGAGTAAATTGTATTTGATTAACTTAGCAAGGCTTTCTTGATAAGCATAGTGGGTTTTTAGATGTGTTGTATGATTGTCTGATTCCATGCGAGAGAGTTGGTGATTGACACGCCAACGATACTCGATGGCTTTATCCATTTCATTGAGCCATGATGATGCGGATAAAGTGTTGTTAATCGCATCATATAAAAAGCGATCGCGGGCAATATTATGATATATATACGCTTTCCACACAGGACAGTTTCCTTTGTACTCAAAGGGGACACGCCGCTTTAAAGGTTTGATGGCCTTAGGTGATGATGTCATGATTGTTTCAAACGAATCTTTATGATAATGGTCTTGCTTTACAATAGGTTCTTCATCGATTGCAAATGAAGCATAAGGTTCTATTTTGGGATAAGCCTTTGTTTTCTTGGCTACGTTTTTTGTCTCATTGGCAATTGGTTCTAACAAGGCATTTAACGTAGACAAATCAGCTGTTATCTGCTCAATATATCGTTTTATATCAGGGTTTTTAGCCAATGCTTCAATGGACTTAGGAACGTATTGATTAATGATTAAAGGTTCTAAGTGTGTGTTGGTGATATAAATGTTTAACTCAAGTGTCTTTAAAGATTCAATGAAATGTGCTAAACTTTCCATGGGTAGATATTCTCCTTTGGTGTTTGTTTGGACACATTCATTATACAGGAGTTTATCTACTCTTTTGTATAAAAAGAGTTAGTGAACATAATCAAAGAAGTAGTGTTAATAAAACAAGCTTTTGACACTACCAAAGCCTCCTAGGGGGTCATATATGATGATTTATGGTTTTAAATATGCGCTTATTATATCAAAATGCTAAAGGGTTTTAAATGGTGGCATCTTTTAATCTAATACGTTTTTGACATTATCCTAACCACATTGTAAAGACTGTGTTCAAAAGAATAGTTTGGTTATGTGGGTAAGCTTTTATTAGGTGTTGCGTATTGATTATATTGCAATTTGCTAGGTTTTCTCGTATATATTTATTGTATAGTGTGATGTTTTGAGGGAACCATAAATGCAGTTGTATAGAGCAGTTTTGAATGCTTTTTGAAGTTGTCATTTCAAATTTAAAATTACGATACATTGAATGAGAGGGAAAATTCACGATGCTATTTCCATTCTTAGTTTTTTTGATAACGGGACTGCTTATATATATTGGTATATATTATGTCGTACCAAGACTAAATGCAAAAGGCATACCTTCAATTTACACGTTTTGGGGGAAGTCTCTGGATTCCTATTTTCATGCTTATTCCTATTTCACTAGTGCATTATACTTTCGTTGAAGGTGGGGATTTTACGTTTTATGACATTCGTGAACGGTATCAACTCTATGGTGTCGGCGGCATTAATTATTTATATATTGGGCTTGCGATTGTTGGGACATTAATTGTCGAAGAAAGCTTACAGACAATCAGTCGCTACTTTGCCAAAAAGCGTCTTTTGGCACCCCCAGCGTATTTGCCGGCGCCCTTTAATCCTTTGAAGCCATTTTCTTTTCCACCAAAGACATTTTTCGGTGTAAAGCTACCGGGCAACTACAAGTTTCTTGTATTATTCATACCTTTGCACTTGCTCGCTATGGTAAGTGAAGAAATTATGTGGCGAGGGTACATCTTACCGATGCAGATTGAATATTTTGGGAACTTTGCCTGGGTGGTAAATGGTTTGATGTGGGCCTATTTGGTCCATCTATGTCTTAAGTGGCATTTTGTTGCGATGTTGCCGAGTATGTTAATCGTTCCGTTTATTGCACAAACTATGGCTTCAACAACCGCTGCCTTTTACGTCCATGCAATACCGAATATGCTTCTATGGATTGTTTTATTGGCTGGGGTTTGGCAAAAAGCGCCTAAAGCATAAAGGTTTCTAAGGTGAATATACAAAAATATGCACACCAATATCGGTGTGCATGTTTGACAAAAATAACTGTTTACAGCATACGTAGTACGCCATTAATATATGATAATTAAAATGCAAAGCGCAATGAGATATACGAAAAGCCGTTCTCATCAACATCAAGCAAAGCAAAAAACCTTATTAGTCGTTTTGAATGATTAAAATATACTTTGCTTTTTTTAAGTGTGTTTCAATCCAATCGACCAAGGTCTTAATAAATTGATGCAATGCGAGTTTTTGGTCAAATATGGTATCCTTTTCTGTCAATAAATGTTTGGGGATGGATAAAATATCAGTTAATTGATCTGCGTTTGTGGCAACTGCTAAATCGTTCATAGCACTTTTGAATCCCTGAAGTATTCGGCGCCAATCATCAGCGTGGATTTTATAAGTTCTTTTTTGACTTCCGAATTCGCGGTGTTTATTCCATATCACACCACGAATACAATCAAATGTAAACTGTTCAATATAGACCGATGATGTTTGCTTTTTTCCTTTGTCAACTTGCAATTGAACAGGTGGGGTTTTTGTGGTGTTGGGTGGCGTATGGTTAAGCTTATCGTTTATAGTGGGCATTGTTGGCCTCTTTTCTGTACAATTGCAAAGAACTGCACACTTTATTATACTATGTTTTAAGCTTAAAGGCACTGCTAATAATTTTATTAGGGTTTAAATCAATAAATAAGGTGATTAGTCTCATTTTTTCTTGTTGAAACGCGATTAAAAGCTTATGATTTGTAATAAACGACTTCTTTTAATACCATGACACTATAGTATGTATAATTATGTTATGAAAACGTATCTTTCAATCAAAGAGAAAGTGTGATAATGATGAAAA
>PWOE01000153.1 GCA_003557585.1 Candidatus Nealsoniibacteriota bacterium
AGACGATAAGAGGGATTTGCCAGCAATGTTATGGTTGGGAATTTGGCTCAAATTCTTTAGTTGATCTGGGTGAAGCTGTCGGTATAGTTGCTGCTCAGGCTATTGGAGAGCCGGGAACTCAATTAACGATGAGAACCTTTCATACAGGAGGAGTCGTTGGTGGTGGAGATATTACTCTTGGTCTGCCTAGAGTGCAAGAGATATTTGAAGTTAGGGTGCCTGGAGGAAAAGCAGAAATCAGTAAAGCAGACGGAAAGGTTACAGAGATTACTCCTGATGGAGTTATCAAAATTGAGAGCGATGAAGTTGCAGGCAAGAAAAAGAAAAAAGATATTATTGAATATGCCATCTCTTCAAAGTCAGAACCGACAGTTAAGGTTGGTCAAAAAGTGAGCAAAGGAGATCCATTATGTGAAGGAAATCTAGATTTGAAAGAGGTTTTTAGAACCCGAGGCGAAAGAGATGCTCAAAGGCATATATTAGAAGAGATTCAAAAGATCTATACATCTCAAGGAGTTAATCTTCATGACAAGCACGTTGAGATAATTATCAATCAGATGTTCTCAAGAATTAAGATTAAGGATAGAGGAGATTCAACTCTTGTGCCCGGAGAGATTATAGAAAAAGAGAAGTTTTTAGAAATAAATGAGAAGCTTAAGAAAGATAAAAAGAAAGAAGCGGTTGGCTCAGCGGTTCTGTTAGGAATATCAAACGTTGCTCTCACTACCGATTCTTTCTTATCAGCGGCTTCATTCCAAGAAACATCAAAAGTTCTTATCTCAGCTGCCCTAGAAGGCAAAGAAGATAAATTGCGTGGTCTCAAAGAAAATGTTATTATTGGTAAGCTGATTCCTGCAGGAACAGGTTTTGTTCCTAAAGAGGATGATGCTTAATCGATAACTCGTGGCCAAAAAAAGAAAAAAAAGAAAAATTAGCGTTAAAAAAGATTCCATTAAAAAGGGAAAACTTTTCCCTTTGCCAAAAAAAGTTAAAAAGATACTTTCAGCGGCTTCTTTTTTCCTTCTTGCTGTTGTCGTCTTCTTTTCTTTTTTTGGTATGTCTGGGCCAGCTGGAAATTCGCTTAGAGCTTTCCTGACTTTTCTTTTCGGAGCGACGTTTTTCTTTATGCCGATTCTCTTTGCCTTGATCGGCTTAATTATTCTTAAAACAAGATACAAAAGATTCACACTTCCTGTCTTTTTTGGTTCAATTCTTTTGATAGTTGGAATATCTGGTCTTTTTCATCTATCAAGTGGCACAGATATCTTTATAGATAGTGATGGCGGTTGGCTCGGTAAGTTTGTGGGTAAGCCATTGATAGCTCTCTTTGACGTTTGGATATCCTTAGTTGTTATGACCTGTATCTCTATTACAGGATTTTTAGTAATAAAGCAGATGTTTTATGTTCCCGATGAAGAGAAAGAACCAGGTAGATCGCTGGTCTCTAGATTCAAGAAGGTTATTGGCGGCTCACCATCTCTTGAGTTTAAGGATTTGAGTAAATCTGAAAAAGAGGATTCTCAGATTAATGATTACAATTCTCTTAAAGAAGAGATGAAAAAGAAGGAAGAACCGTTAAAGAAAAAATCTGAACCAGATTACGACTTACCACCAGCAGACATCTTCAGTCCTGACAAAGGAGCGCCTAACTCAGGGGATACCAAGATTAATTCAGATATAATTAAAAAGACTTTAGAAAACTTTGATATATCAGTAGAGATGTCTGAAATCAGTGTTGGACCGACAGTTACTCAGTATACATTTAAACCATCAGAAGGAATAAAGCTTTCAAGAATAACATCTCTTTCTAATGACTTGTCATTAGCTTTAGCAGCTCATCCAATAAGAATCGAAGCTCCAATTCCAGGCAGATCTTTAGTCGGTGTTGAAATTCCCAACAAGATAAGAGCTGAGATAAGAATGAGAGATCTTGTAGACTCACCAAGTTTCATAAACTCAGCATCAAAGCTTCCACTCGTCTTGGGTCGTGATGTCTCTGGTATGCCTCAATTTGCTAATCTCGATAAGATGCCGCATCTATTAGTTGCTGGAGCGACAGGCACTGGTAAAACAATATTTTTAAATGTTTTAATAATGAGTCTTTTGTGTCGCAATACACCCAAGAACTTAAGACTGATACTGGTTGACCCGAAAAGAGTAGAATTCACTAGTTATAGCGATATTCCCCATCTTTTAGCACCAGTGATATTTAATGTTAATAAGACTTGTAATGCGCTTAAATGGCTCGTAGGAGAGATGGAGAGGCGTCTTGATGTTATGTCAGAGGCTAAGACTAGAGATATTGCCAGCTACAACGAAAAAATTGCTAGAAACAATGGCAAGAAAAATGGCCAAGAGATGGAGTCATTGCCATATATTGTTTTAATTGTTGACGAGTTAGCTGACTTAATGGCTTCCAAGGGAAGAGAAGTTGAAGCGGGTATAGTTAGGTTGGCTCAGATGGCGCGAGCTTCCGGAATTCATCTTGTCTTGGCAACTCAAAGGCCATCAGTTGAGGTTATTACCGGATTGATTAAAGCCAACATTACTTCAAGAATCACCTTCCAAGTCGCATCGCAGGTTGACTCCAGAACGATTTTAGATACATCTGGAGCAGAGAAGCTTTTAGGGGCTGGAGATCTCTTGTACATCTCAGGAGAGATATCAAAACCGAAGAGAATACAGGGCCCTTATGTCTCTGAAAAAGAGATAGGCGAGGTGGTTAAATGGATAAAGTCTCAGCACCAAGAAGAAGATAGTGAAACGAAAGAAGATAGCTTAAGCCAGGACTTAGAAGAGAATCTTGAAAAAAATGTTGGTGGTGATATGTTAGATTTTTCGTCATCACAAGAGGAAGAAGACTCTTTATACGAGGAGGCAAAGAGAGTTGTTATAGAGAACAAGAAAGCATCGGCTTCTTTCCTTCAAAGAAGATTAAGGGTCGGTTATGCTCGGGCGGCGAGACTTCTTGATATCTTGGAAGAGAGAGGTATTGTTGGTCCGTCTGATGGAGCCAAGCCGAGAGAAATATATCTTGGGTCAGAAGACAGTGAAGATGGCGATAGTTGGCATAAAGTATAGTCGTGTGATAAAATAGATTTATGGCTAAAAAGAAAAAAGAAGAAAAAAAAGAAGGCATCGGGCTTAAGGAGTCTATAGAAGAGATTAAACAGCGTTTTGGGGATGGCTCAATTATGAAGCTCAGAGAAGTTAGGGCAGTTAATATCGACAGTATATCAACCGGCTCTGTCTCTCTTGATCAAGCCTTAGGAGTTGGTGGCATTCCGAGAGGAAGAGTTATCGAGATATTTGGTCCCGAAAGCTCTGGCAAAACAACTTTAGCTCTTCATGTTTTGGCTGAATCGCAAAGAAAAAAAGGAGTCGGCGCCTTCATAGATGCCGAAAATGCACTTGATCCTGATTATGCTAAGAGAATTGGCGTTAATACCGATGATCTGTTAATATCCCAGCCTGATTCAGGAGAGCAAGGCCTTCAGATCGTTGAGAGTTTGGTTCGTTCCGGAGAAGTTG
>PWOE01000160.1 GCA_003557585.1 Candidatus Nealsoniibacteriota bacterium
AACCACATTCTGTGGCGAACGGATAATTACTGTTGGATGGATTTGAGTACCTCTACCTATCTTTGCGCTGCTTTGGCCATGCAGGAAGTGAATTGTATAATAACCATAAAGCTTAAGTAGATATTTAATTGTTTTAAATGTTATGGTGTAGTATAGTATTTTTTTGATATAAAAGCCCCTGCTTTTCTTTTTACCGGAAACTATTGTCATGTTAAAAAAAGAAATTTCATTAGGAATCTATTTATAGGATTTTGTTATAAACTTTGTGCATGCCTTCCCAGATGATAGTACGTTCAAAATTTTTGGCCCACTCAATTCCATTTTTACCATATTTGTCTCTGAGATTTTTATCGGAAAGCATTGTTCTCATAGCTTCTTTCAACTCATTAACATTTTTGGGTTCAACAAGAATACCATTAAAGCCATCATTAACAGCATTTATTGTACCCAATGCTTTGGTGCTGATTACCGGAACACCCATCGCTGCAGCCTGAATCAGCACATTGCCAAATCCCTCCCAGTGAGCAGGGAGAACCATTACATTCATTATGCTCAAATAGAGCGGTACCTCTTCGGGTGAAACCGATCCATAATAAATTATGCCAGGATGATTTTTGATTTTGGAAACCAGGCTCTTGTCTCTGATCTGGATTTCTTCGATAGGTCCTATAAACAATAATCTTATTTTTGAGTCTTCCCTGTACAATAAATCAAAAGCAGCATATAATTCGTTTATACCTTTACGATCAACTAATCTGCCAACATAACCAAAAATGAATTCGGAAGTATTGAATCCCAGACGTTCTTTCAGTTTATTCTTGCTGTCCTCTGTGATTTTCGCCGGATCAAAACGCTCCAGATTGATGCCATTACTGCTTCCTTTGTGTATAACGATACTATTTTCCGGAGTGTAGAAACCATATTTTATGCCATTTTCCTGAATGGATTTACTGATGCAAATGGTTTTGTGGCTTATTTTTGATATGATTTTATTAGAAGACAGCAAAAGGTGCTTTTTTATTCCGGTATACGTAATTGGGCTAAATCCCCTACTGGTATATATTCTGTAATTTATACCCACAAACCAGGCGGCAATCATACCAAGCAGACTCACTTTCTGAGTCCCAAGATTAATTATATCCGGTTTTGTTCTCCCAAAGTGTCTTAGTATCTGAAAAAAGGCCTGGATATCTTTAAGCGGAGCTATTTCGCGTTCAAGCCTGGCAGGAAGATGAACACATCCTTCTTTTTCACAGTATTCCTTTACCCGGGGATGATCCGGAGCCAACAAATATGTTTTATATCCTTGATCAGTAAAATATTTTAGCTGCCCCTCTATTAAACCGATATTTTTTTCTGATGATATCCCAACTAATAATTTTTTCATTATGCGAAACTTTGCAAAAGTATTATTTAAATTAAACCTAAGATTTTTTGAAAATTAACATATCAATTTCAAAATGCCCGATTAGATTCTTTAATTGTTGATCATTGCCTCCATTTAAAGAATTATATTGAAGTAATCTTTCTTTTTGTGTTTTGCTTACAGCGATTAAGGCTTTATTAAAATACTTGGTGCTTATGACTTTTGTGTTATTGCGCAGTGCGTTTACTTTTAACCAAAGATCATCTGCTTGCGGACAAATCTTTTGAAATATTTCTTTTTGAAAAACTTCTTTTGCGAGACTTCCGGGAGGATATAATACACCACCTACTCCTGTGGGAACAAGGAGGTGTGTGGGTTCATTAAATCTTTTGTAATTACTTACCCATTGACGATAGGGTTTCACCATGCCATTTGAGAAAGTTATTTTGTGTGCACGATTTGCACAAATAGCTCCGGGGAAAAGCCGGTGAAGTTGAATCAACTTTAAAAGAACATCTTTGTGATAATAGGAATCATCATCAAAAGTAATTATGTTTGCTTCTGGATATTCCTGCATGGCATAAAAATATTTTTTATGTGATCGTAAATCTTCTTCGCAAAACCTAATGGTTAACCCCCTTTCTTGAAGTTTGATCAAGCTTTCAGGGAGTTTCTTATCAGGAAACTGTTCTGCCGACAACCAAAGGATAATTTTATCTGGTTTAAAGCTCTGGCGTAAAATGGTTTCAATGGTGATCCAGATATCCTCTATTCTGGCTGGAAAAGAAGTAAGCGACACAATATAGGTTTCTGCCCTTTTTTTTGTGTTCAAACCATAACCTGCTTTTCTACCGGTCCTTTTAAAATACCGGGGCATAAAAAGATCAAACAGTCTTTTTAAACTCATTGCCATTAACTTGTTAATAGCTTTGCCCGGCAATCCAATGCGGGCAAAGTTAGGTAATGCGAAATAAAGGGTGTATAAAAAGTTCATAATTATTCAAATAAAAGTTCAAGAAATTTGTGGCCAATTCTTTCAATGGATAACTTTTCAGAAATTTTTTTGGCATTTTCACCTAATCGTTTTCTTTCATCTTCATTTTGAATCAAAAACTGTAAGGTTTCAGTCATCTTTGGGATATTCCCATCCTGAAGGATAATTCCATCAAAGTTATTGTTTATTATTTCATTTGCAGGGAAACTGTCAAAGCAAACACAGGGGAGACCGGCAGCCATTGCTTCTATTAATGAATTTGGGAATCCTTCAAGTACGGAGGGTAAAACAAAGATGCTTGCTCTCGCATATAATAAATCAACATTTTCAATCTTTCCCGGGAAATGAATGCTGTTTCCAAGGTTTAATTTCCGGGAAAGATTCTTCATTTCATCCAAAAGAGGCCCTGAGCCGGCCATAACCAGTTGCCAATCATCTTTTACCGCCAATCCGGCAAATGCTTTTATAAGCCGTTCCGGCCCTTTTTCCCAGGCAAATCTGCCAACATACAGAATTATTTTTTCACGAGGAATATCATATGATTGAATGGGTCTGACAAAATTTGGAATTACTTTTATATTTAACTTTCCATTAAATTGTTTTCGTTTATATTCTGCAGCAGCATAAGTTTGGGCCACCATACCCTTTGATGAAGGATAAAGCCATTTCTTCATTTGAGGAATGGGAAACTTAAACTTATAATCAGGGCTGGTTCTGTCGGAAATAAAAACAGGGATTTTCGTGCCATGAAGAGCCAGTAATACACGTGTGTTTAAACCGTCTCCAAATGTCAGAACCACATCAGGATTCAATTTCATAACCATTCGCCTGATAAAAAAAATTAATCTGGGGTAAAAAATCAACTTATTTAATGGATTTTTATTTCTTTGAAAACCAGGTTCAAATAAATCAATTTTTTGATTTAAATGATAAAACCGGTCATGTTTTAAACAGGATATAAATGAAACCTTGATGTTTTCGCTTACAAAGAAATCAGCCAACCCGGTTAAAACCCGTTCAATACCCCCAACTTTTAAAGAAGGGGAAATGATGCAAATGTGTTTGTTAATCATTTTATAAATTTATTAACTGGCGGGAAAAAAGTGGTCATAAAAGACTTATAAATCAGAAATCATTATCTTTCCCAGTCTTTCAGTATCCAC
>PWOE01000078.1 GCA_003557585.1 Candidatus Nealsoniibacteriota bacterium
ACGTATTGGGGCTGTAGATTATTTGAAAAGGAAGAAGATGCTAGAGAATCATTTGGATAATAGTAAATAAAAATCCCCCACACCTTTCACAATGTGGGGGATAACTCATCATCCAAAGAAAATTAAAATAATCTTGTATACCATTTATATGCTTCTTCTGGGCTTCTGCTATTATCCCAAGCATTAAGTCCCGGTACTAAATCTCTAAATCTTTTATATAGTTTAGGAGTACCTTTTTCAAATTGACCAACTCTACGTTCATATCTCGCAATATCTCCATCTCTTACTAATTGTAATGGAGCAGCAGTAAGATAGTATGCAAATCTTGTAATTTTATCAGCAACCATCATGCTTGCAGCAGGACTTCTAAGAAGTTTTAAACCCTCTGTATGAGGCATTAAGAAAATCATTAATTCTGATCTAAGTCTATGTGTCCAATAAAGCGAGTAATAACGATCTCTTCCTACTTCTTCATCTTCTCCGGGACGAAGTGCGCTTGCAAGCCCCATTGTAATAGCAATCATTCCCATATGTGCAAGAAACTTTTTGACGTTTCGTCTCTCAGGAGCACTAAGTCCTTTGTATGCATCCATGCTTAACCTATTATCTCCTGTTCCAAGCTCTCGAAGGAATCTAAAGCCTGTTTTATAAATTCCGTCTCTAATGGAACCCATTTCATGATCATATCTAAAGTCTCCCTGATTATATCCCCAGAATCTTCTAAATGTGGGAAGTAACCAGCTTCTAAAAAGCAATAGTGGTTTACCATACCATCTCTTTTTCAACCAAGGAGCATTAAAAGTATCATAAATTCCCTGCATGCTTCTATTAAGAGCATTTGATTTATTAGTAATTTCATTTTGAACCTCTTTAGATAGGGTAAATCCTTTTTTTAATCCTATCCTTCCGTCACTTTGAATTTGATAAGCATTATAAAGAGTAGAAGTTTCTCCTTGATTGTTTGTTATCATTGTATTATTCATAATAGCTAAAAAAGGAGTAACAGCCATCTGTAGTTCTCCGCTTCTTTGTAAGAAGAATGCTTGATCTACACTTGTAAGATTTTTTCCTCTGGTATTAAATACATTACGTGCAATATCTCTCATGGTCATTCCTTCTTGTGCATCAAAGAGATCCATCAGTTGTCCAAGTTTACTTACAGGTTGAGTTCTACCCATATCATTAATTAATCCCGGAACTGCTTGTGTATATAACTGTTGGGCTTTAGCATAATCTGCTTTAGTAAAATGTTCACCAGTAATTGCTTCTTGAATAATGTAACTATTACCAATAAAGACGTTAGCTACACCTTGAAGAAAGTTAAATGGAAATACATTAAAAGCAGCATAACTATTGATTTTATTCATGAGTTTATTTAACTCAATATTTGTACCCGGAACATATTGTTTTTCATCTGTAATACCATAGAAAATAGTATCTACCCAATCACTCCACTGCTTATATTGTTTCGTTTGATTTGCAGGCACAGAATCACTTACATCTCGCACCCAACCTCTCATGTTAGCTATGCGATCAAATAAATTATTTCCTTGAGCATCTTGTTTAGGAATCTTTCTATTTTCTAAGATATTACGCATTACATGAACATGTCCAAGCATATCTGTCAATTGTTTATATTCTTCCGCTTGTTTAGCAAATAACATTAAACTTGAAGGAACATCATTACTTATATCTCTTGAATCTACAGCATTCGCATAGTAAATAGGAACTTTTTTACGTTCATCTACATATTGTCCATATACATCATCTGTATTAAGTGTAGTAAATGTCCGTAAAAATTCCTGTGCAGAATCTTTTATTCCGTTTTCAAGCAATCTATCTTTTTGATTCTTACGTACACTCGGCATATAATAGCTATAATCATCCCAAGGATTCTTATCAAAGTTATATGGACCATAGATATCCTGAAGTTCTCTAAAGATGGATACAAATTCATCATAAAATTCTTTAAGAACAGGATCGTTCTGTATTTGTTGATATTTAGCATTTGTATAATCAGCCTTTGTTCCTTCTCCTGTAGATGGACGACTTAATTCTCTAATAGGTCTACTTGGTTTACCCTCACTCGGATAATCTGCAAAGTTATCTTCTAACCAATATTCAACTTCTTGAATAGATTGTCGTAGTCCATCTGCTTGCGCTTCTTCAGTGGGAGTTAGTTCTTCTTTACGATTTAGTTGTTCAAGTTCATTCTTATTTTGATTAAGGTCATTCCATTTCGTATTAAGGATATCCTGCCACCCTTCTATTGGAGACATGTTGTCTTTATAGAATTGATTATAAAGAGCTGTTTTATATTGTGAATATTTTTCAGGATTACTTTCAGCCCATTCTTTAAAGTCTACATCTTGAGGCACATATTCAGCATTTAACTTTTGAATTACACTATTCTTTTTTGCATTAAACCTCTGCATATCGTAAGGCTGAACCATGCTCTTACGCTTAATAGTTTTAAATTCACCATCACTAACCGTGTTATAATCTACATCTTCAACCATAAATTCATATGCAAGTTCGTTATTCCACCCTTGACGATCTGTACGATTCGTAAACTTTTCATGAAGATTGTCCAAACGATCTCTCCAATCAAGAGTATCTCTTCTTGCATCTGCAAGTTTATCTTTTACAAATAATGTAAATAGGTTAATTGCTTGATCATCAGAATAAATAACAGGATCTACCATCCACAGAAAGTATCTATTTCCATTAACTGCTTCTCGTAAATACGTTTCTACATTTTGACTATTAGGTATCCTGCTTTTAATAATATCTTTAGCTAGTTCCTGTACCTTATGTTGTTTTTCTGAATCAAGTATATTTTCAGATTGAATTTGCTTATAACGATTGGTCTTTTTCATTTGAGCTTTAAGATTCAGAGGAATATTACCTTCTTCAATCTTTTCAACCATTTCATTTATTCCTTTCTCTATTTCAGGATGTGCTTTATCTACAAGTTCCTGTGCCATTTTAGGAATAACAATATCATTAAGTCCTTCTTTTGCATTATCTCTAAAGTCAATGGTGTATTGAAGTAAATCCATTGTAACACCATCTCCTAATTCTTTTAATTTAGGACCAGCGTCTTGTTTGATCATATCAAGAATTTGGTAATCTTCCATTACCTGAAGCATCTCTCCTGCTTTTTTCATAAAGTCAGTAGGAGTTCCATACTTCAATTCTTCCATTTCTTGATTTATACGCTTCAATTCATCGTGTGCTTGTTCAACAAACAATTGTACTCCACGTACTTCTTCTTCAATTCCTCTTTTTTCATCAAGAATCTTTTCAAGTCTTGAACGAAGGTTAGCTCTTGCTTGAACAGATTTATTATTATCTGTACTAAGTTCTCTAAGGCTTTTTATTTGTCGATCAAGAGATAAGATTACATCTTCAACCATTCGTTTACTATTTTCAAACTTCATCGCATCTTTATGTCGCAATGTCCGATCAAAGATAAACTCACTTGTATTTACTGGACGT
>PWOE01000123.1 GCA_003557585.1 Candidatus Nealsoniibacteriota bacterium
CAGATTTTTGTCAATATCATTGACTAAGTAATTTTTTCTGTTAGTATAAAAATGCCCGAGGGGATTAGGTAATCGCTGAGTGTTTGTTTTTAAGCACTTAGAGGAAAGTCCGAACACTCCCTTTCGCTTTAAGTGAAAGGTCAAAAGATAGCGGGTAACGCCCGTCGTCTCGTTTATGCGAGATAGAGGTGCGAACAGAGACGTTCTGATCCGAAAGGTGAAGAACACCCCTTACGGGGTGAGCCCTCTGAGTTAATTAGAGGGGTGAAACGGCCAAATCCTTATTGAGTGCAAGAACAAATTCCGTTTAAGCGGAAAAAAAGTGGTTCGCTTGATTTTACGGAGTAATTCGTAAAACAGATAAATGATTACCGCCTTTATGCTTCGGTATATCGGTACAGAATTCGGCTTATTATCCCTTCGGGCTTTTTAATAGGATATTTTTGATGGTTGCTAGAATTTTAAACTTCAAAAGTAAAACAATAAGTTCGGCTGCCTTGATATTAGGTGTCTCTACTTTCTTGAGTGGTCTTTTAGGTTTATTAAAGATGAGACTTCTGGCAGGTAGATTTGGAGCTGGCGTTGAGATGGATAGCTTCTTTGCTGCCTTCAGGGTGCCCGATATCTTGTCAGCAACACTTATTACAGGTGGTATAATTGTCGCTTTTCTACCGATATTCTCTCAAAGTTTCAAGAAGAATGAGAAAGAGGCTTGGAACTTCAGTAACAATATCCTGAACATCACTTTTATATCGATTTTTTCTCTCTGCTTGCTACTTTGGATATTAACACCTCTTATTATAGATCTAATCGCGCCAGGATTTTCTTTAGAACAAAAAGAGCTAACAGTATCTTTAGCGAGAATAATGTTTGTTAGTCCCTTGATCTTTGGTATTTCGGGAATATTCTCAGGGATCTTGCATCATTTTGATCGCTTTCTTTCCTATGCTTTAGCTCCTATCTTGTATAATATCGGTATAATTATCGGTATCTTGTTTTTTTCCAACCTATTTCCCGATGGTCAAAAGATATTTGGTGCTGCTTGGGGAGTGGTTTTAGGCGCTTTATTTCATTTTTTAATACAAGTTCCCTCAGCAATTAAATCTGGCTTTTCTTATAGATTCATCTTCGATCCTTTTAATAAAGCAGTGCGCCGAGTCTTGAAATTGATGCTTCCTCGAACAATAGGACAGGCATCTTCTCAAATCAATCTTATGGTGATAACAGCGATTGCCTCTACCTTATCTGTCGGTAGTGTGGCTATCTTCAATTTCGCCAACAATCTTTATCTTTTTCCGGTAGCGATAATAGGGGTCTCTTTTGCCGTAGCTGCCTTTCCTTCTTTTTCTAGATCATGGGCAAGCAACCAAAGAGAGGAATTCTTGCGTAATTTTTCATCATCTTTTAGGCAGGTTATCTTTATAATCCTTCCTTCAGCTTTCTTGATATTCATCTTGAGAGCACAGATTGTTAGATTGGCCTTAGGTGCTGGAGAATTTGGTTGGGCTGAGACAAGGATAACGGCGGCATCTCTTGGCCTCTTTTCTATAGGGCTGGTATTTGCTTCATTAATCCCGCTACTTGTTAGACTCTTCTTCTCTTTTCAAGATACAAGAACTCCAGCCATTACATCGATAATTGTCGTTTCTTTAAATATACTTCTATCCTTTCTCTTTATTCACTTGCTCGGTTACGAAAACTTATTAAGCAATGCGATTGTAAAAACTTTGCGCTTAACTAGCTTATCAGATATTAAAGTTATCGGTTTAGCTTTGGCGATATCTGTATCATCACTATTTCATTATCTTATACTCGTCTTCTTTCTTAAAAAAAGGATCAAAGATCTGCCCTTTAAAGAGATAAAGAATTCAACCGCTAATGTTTTGGTTGCTTCAATAATTGCCGGCATTGCTTCTTATCTTGGCTTGAGATTTGCCGTTATATTTGTTGAGCTAGAGACATTCTGGGCAGTCTTTTTCCAACTCTCTATCGCTTCAATCTTTGGACTTGCTACATATCTTTTGCTTCTCTATTTTTTAAGTCCAAAAGAGATTTCTCTATTGCTTAAAGGAGTTAAGTCAATCGTTTCAAGATGAAGAAAAACTATATCAGAAACTTCTCGATAATATCTCATATCGACCATGGCAAGTCTACATTGGCTGATCGGATGCTTGAGATTACAGAAACAATCTCTAAAGACAAGATGCAAGAGCAGATTCTAGATATGATGGATTTAGAAAGAGAGAGGGGCATTACGATAAAGATGCAGCCAGTCAGGATGAAGTATCGTTATCAAGACGAGGAATATACTCTTAATATGATAGACACGCCAGGTCACGTCGATTTTTCTTATGAAGTTTCAAGGTCACTAGAAGCCGTTGAAGGAGTCGTTTTGCTGGTTGATGCTAGCAAGGGGATCCAGGCACAGACTTTGGCTAATCTTGAATTAGCTCAGAAACAAAACTTGACGATAATAGCGGCAGTTAACAAGATCGACTTACCTAATGCCAGAGAAGATGAAGTTGCTGAAGAGATCGCCACTCTTTTAAAGATAGATAAAGAATCAATTTTAAGAATATCGGCTAAAAACAATATCAATGTAGATAGAGTTATAGAAGAGATTATAGAAAGAATAGAGCCGCCAGTAAGAAAAGATGACGCTCCCTTGAAAGCTCTTATCTTTGATTCTAAATATGACTCTTTCAAGGGCGTTATTGCTCAGGTAAGAATAAAAGAGGGCTCAATAAGAAAGAGAGAGGCTATCTATCTAATGGCGACTAAGTCAAAAGGAGATGTTAAAGAGATAGGTTTTTTAAATCCGAGTCCTCAAGCCATAGATGAACTCAAGTCGGGAGAGATCGGCTATATCGCTACAGGTATAAAAGAGTCAGGAGCCGTCAGAGTTGGTGACACAATCACGAGAAGCGAAACAAGAGATATTGAGCCTTTGCCTGGATATAAAGAATTAAAACCAGTTGTCTTTGTCAGTTTCTATCCAGAAAATACAGACGACTTCAATAATTTAAGAGAAGCGCTGGAAAGGATAAGATTGACAGATCCAGCGCTTGTCTTTGAACCGGAATTTAAAGATGTGTTGGGTAGGGGATTCAGATGTGGCTTTCTTGGTTCTTTGCACGCAGAGATAATATCAGAAAGGCTCAGAAGAGAATTTGATTTGAATTTAGTGATATCGTCGCCATCAGTTGTCTTTAAAATTAAGACAAATAAAGATGAAGAGCTAACAATAATGTCTCCCTCAGATTGGCCCGATCCTTCTCTCATAAAAGAGGCGCTTGAACCTTGGGTGCGCGTAGAGATAATGACTCCTAGTTCATATTTCGGTGGAGTAATGGAGCTTTTAAATAACCTTAATGGGAGATACGGGGAGAATCAATATTTTAAATCGGACAAGATGCTAGTTGTTTATGAAGTTCCACTGAGAAAGATAATTACCGGATTCCATGACAAGATCAAGAGCATTACTCAAGGCTATGCTTCTTTTAACTATAATTTAACTAATTTTGAAAAAGGCAATCTGGTTAAGATGGAGATCTTAGTGGCTGGAGAAGTTGAAGAGGTCTTCTCTAAGATAACATCAAGAGATGAGGCTTTTTCCGAGGGCAAGAAGACAGCTGAAAAGTTGAAAGAATTCTTGCCACCCCAGCAATTTGCCGTTCCTATACAGGCCAGAGTCTATGGTAAAATTGTCGCTAGAGAGACAATTAAAGCGAGAAGAAGAGATGTTACTGGAGATCTTTATGGAGGAGATGTCACTAGAAAAAAGAAGCTTTTGGAAAAACAGAAGAAGGGGAAGAGTCAACTGAAAGCTAAGGGTAAGGTTAGGGTTCCTTCAGATGTCTACTTCAAGATTTTCAAAGATTAAGATTTTTGGTATAATTTGAATAGATATGAGATTTTCTCGCAAACAAAGGAAAAAGAAATCTTTTGAGACAGGAATAGTCTCTCTTTTAATCTATTCGGCAGCTTTTATACTGATCATCTTTTTAATAGTCTCTAATTTTAGAATAATGGAAAGAAGAGCTGATATTGCAGCTCAGATAGACAGGGGTAGAGCTCAGATATATGATTTAAAAGATAGACTAGACAAAGAAGAAGATGATATATCTGATGAGTATAGGATAGAGAGAATAATTAGAGAGCAACTTTTAATGAAAAAAGAAGGCGAGGAAGTTGTCTTCATTACTTTTCCCGAGGAAGAGATTGAAGAAAAAGAAGAAAAGACTCTTTTCTTATGGTGGAATCCACTTACTTGGAAAGAAAGATAAAAGCTTGTCTTTAAATCAATTTTCTTTTACTATAATACCGATGAAAGAAGAAGTTAACGAAAGAATATTAGACAATGAAAGACGACTCCTCTCTTTAGAGGAGTGTCTTTGACCTTGAAAAAAGAAAAGTTAAATTAAAGGTTCTTGAAGCAAAATCTTTAAGTCAAGATTTTTGGGACAAGAGGCAAGAGGCGGCAGATATAAGCAAAGAGATTGCAGAAATTAAAGAAGAGATAGATAAAATTGACTCTCTTAAAGCGAGACTCTCTGACTTGCAGGAGATATTCGATCTAGAGGGTAATGAATTAGATGATGAGATAGAAGTTAAGCTAGACTCGATCGAGAAAGAGATTGATCAAGAGGAGACCAAAACCTATCTTTCAGGAAAATATGATAAAAGAAATGCCTTGATTCAGATATTTTCCGGAGCCGGAGGACAGGACGCTCAAGACTGGGTTGCGATGTTGTTGAGAATGTATCAAAGATACCTAGAAGCGAAAGGATTCAAAACAGCTATTATCGAGCAATCTTTTGGTGAGTCGGGTGGGCCTGACGGAAGGATAGGAATCAAAGAAGCCTCAATGGAAGTTAAGGGTCGCTATGCTTTCGGAATCTTGAAAAATGAGAAAGGAGTTCATAGGCTGGTTAGACAGTCACCTTTTTCTTCAAAGCAAGTGAGACACACCTCATTTGCCTTGGTTGATATTATTCCAGAGATAGAAGACAAGAGCGATAAGATGGAATTGAAAAGCGATGAGATTAAGGTTGATGTATACAAAGCATCGGGGCCTGGAGGACAGCACGTCAACAAGAGAGAGACAGCGGTTAGAGTCACCCATTTGCCAACAGGATTGACAGCTTCATGTCAAAGCGGTCGCTTACAAGGAGAAAACAAAGAGAAGGCAATTAAAATTTTAATGGCTAAAGTCAACAGGCTTCAAGAGGAGAAAAAGAGAGAAAAGATAGACAAGATGAAAGGGGAAAATATTTCTGTAGAGTGGGGGAATCAGATAAGATCTTACGTTTTGCATCCCTATAAGATGGTTAAAGACAATAGAAGCAAGGTTGAAACATCGCAGGTAGAAGATGTTTTAGAGGGAGATCTAGATTCTTTTATTAATGCTGGTATTAAACTTAATTAACAAGATGATTTCTTTCGATAAAGTTTCAAAAATATATCCGGCCCATTTAGCTAAAAAAGAAAATGTTGTCTTTAAAGATGTCTCTTTCAAGGTTGATAAGGGAGAGTTTGTCTTGATAGCTGGCAAGTCGGGCTCAGGCAAGACGACTCTGTTCAAACTTCTTTTAGCAGAAGAGAAGCCGACTAGTGGCAAGATATCTTTCAATGGTAAAGAGATTAGCAAGATATCTAGTAGTAAAATTTATCAGTTGAGAAGAAAGATCGGTATGATATTTCAAGATTATAAACTTCTACCCAATAAGACTGTTTATGAAAATATCTCTTTCATAATGGAAGCTTTGGGAATAAGTGATGAAGATATAAATCGCAACGTTCCTGAACTGTTAGAGAGAGTCGGTCTCTCTGACAGGGCATATCATTGTCCTCACGAGCTTTCAGGTGGTGAGCAGCAGAGAGTCGCTATTGCTCGAGCTCTGATATGTAACCCTGACGTTATTCTGGCAGACGAACCGACAGGCAATGTTGATCCATATTACACAATGGATATAGTTAATCTTCTTTCAAAGATAAACAGCTCAGGAATTACTGTCTTGCTAGCTACACACGACAAGGAAATTATCAATCGGCTTAGCAAGAGAGTTATCAGTATAAAGGACGATGGCACCATAAAAGATGAAGCTTCTGGTAAATTCAGATTATAAGAAATTAAAAAGTATCGATGATTACTTCACTTAAAAGAATTTTCAAATTAGGGTGGAACAATGTCTCTCGTAATATGGGGCTATCTTTTGTTGCTAACTTTGTGATCGTTTTAACTTTGATTTTAGTAACTCTTGCCTTCACAACTAATGAATTAGCCAATGTTTTAGTAGAAGACGTTAGAGACAGAATGGCGATAAGCGTCTATTTCAAAGATGGGGTAGATGAAGAGACGATATCAGAAGTTAAAGATAGTCTGTCAGAGATAGATGAGGTCGCCAGCATAAGATATATCTCTAAAGAAGATGCCTTTGAAACATTTGTTGCAAGGTACAGAAACAATCCGGTGATTATGGCTTCTTTAGCTGAAGTCGGTAATCCTTTTTTACATTCATTGAGCATAAAGTCTGAGACATCTGAGGGCTATGAAATTATAGCAGGACATCTATCAGAGAGTTCTCTGAGAATATTCTTTGAAAAGATCGATTATGACGAAAGAAAAGATGTTATTAAGAACATCTTTGAAATTACATCTACAGTTCAAACAACAAGCTTAATGATTGCTATATTCCTGTCCCTCCTATCTGTTTCAATAGTTTTCAATACAGTTCGCTTGGCGATATATGGAATGAAAGAAGAGATCAAGATAATGAGATTGGTTGGAGTTTCCGATAGATTTATTCAAGGCCTTTTTGTAATGCAGGGAGCGATTATAGGGGCTACATCATTTTTGGTAGCATTTCTCTTTGTTTTTGGATTTGGTCTACTATTTGGCGCCAGAGTTTCAAACTTGATCCCTGGACTTGACCTTTTTGCCTATTTTAAATCAAACTTCATTTTCATAACTCTTATGATGTTCTTGATTGGAGTCGGTTTAGGCAAGATATCAAGTATAATAGCTGTTGCTAAATATCTTAAAGATTAATCCGGGATCGTCTAATGGTAGGACGCCACGCTCTGGACGTGGAGATTGGGGTTCGAATCCCTGTCCCGGAGCAGACTTTATTTAGTTTTTATTAGCTAGCGGGGTGCCTCTAAGGCATCCCTTTATCTTTTCTACCTCTTTCTTTAAATTTGCATTTTCTGCTTTTTCTAGCAAGAACTCAATTGCTTTGGGGCGACTCATGTTATGATCTTTTAATTCTCGATCATCGAGAATAATCTCATAAGGAAGCATCGCTTCAGGCAGTATGTTGAATTTGAAAAAATTGAATTGATCAATAGGGTTCATCTCGTTCATCTTGTCGTAAACATCTCCATAAGACTCATAGCCGAAGAGAGAGAAATCTTCTGGTATCTTGTTGACATATTTAGAACCCAAAAGATCAGAAACCGAGGGGACAACAACCCTAACCACTTTTAAAGGGAAAGCGTCGCTTGAGTAATCTATAATCAGGCTTTTCCAATTATTCTTTCTTGAAATCTCTTTTATTAAATCTATATCTTCCAAGAAATCGCTTGTCTTCTTAATCTTGAGATCATCAAAAGAGAGAGTCTCTTTGTCATTCAAGAAGCTGAAATTCTCAAAGGTAGCATTACGTCTAAAAAGCGGAACATATTGTCCTTTCTTTTTGAAATTGTTGATTATTAATTCACTTTCTTTGTCAGAATAATATCTGCTTAAAAAATCTAAACTGTATTCCTTGTTTCCAACACTGTAATGTAAAAAGCTTGGCAGAATTATATCTTTTCCTCCCCGAACTTGAATATATTCAGTGAAGCATCGGATAATAGCTTCCTCTAGGTTGAAACCGGCGCCAACAGTCATATTCTTAAAGTTCTTCTCTTTAACTAGCTTGCCGCTATCTTTAACATTATTATTTGTAAAGAGAACTCCCATTACAGGAAATCTACCAGCCATCGTCAGGTCTTTTACTTGAGCATCGATCTTGTAGAATTTAAAGAGCTTGATTAAATCTCTTATCTTTTGATTCTTGAAAGAGTCCTCTCTTATGCTTTTGGCAGGAATCCTATCTCTCAAGTGTTTGATAAGAGAATATCTTTCACAGACCTCACAAAATCCATGAGAAAGAGCCTCTTCTAGTGTATTGCCAGCGCTTAAACCATTTGATCTGCTGATCTTTTTGACAAAAGAGTGAGGAATTTCAAAATATTCATCATCGACGAGAGAGTAAGCATCGATGTAATCATCTTCAACTTTTATCTTATCAACCTCAGTTTGTGGAAATTCTTTAAAAAAGTCTCTCGCTTTAATCCTTCTCTTATAACCACCTCTCTTTGGGGGCTTGGCCAGTATACTGTCGGCGTC
Organism: Candidatus Nealsoniibacteriota bacterium; assembly: GCA_003557585.1. Taxonomy (GTDB): domain Bacteria; phylum Patescibacteriota; class Minisyncoccia; order Minisyncoccales; family CSSED10-335; genus CSSED10-335. Next base: position 8,396 of record PWOE01000123.1, read on the forward strand.
TTTTATCATCTTTTCAGGTGGAACACTTGTCCAGCGAGCCAATATTCTTTCAACCAACTCAGCAAGAGCCGAGGCTTTGCACAGCTCTTTGCTGGTTCCTTTTCCAGAAGCAAGATATTTGCCTTGGCGATATATCATGCCGACATAGATAGATGTGCCAGCTTTCTCAACTTTTCTATCGTGATAATCTATCTTTAAACCGATCTTTTTAAAACAATCTTCAATTCTTGAGATTGTTTCTTCTGGAAAAGCAGACTTATAATTGTCGTATATCTTAGGGCTTGATTTAAATTCCATATTTCATTATCTATTGGTTATCTTAAAATAAAAGAAAGTAAAAGTAAATTTAAAGAATTTGACAATTTTTCTTTTTGTAGTATTCTGAAAATAGCAGCTTAAAATCTTAAAAGGAGGAGAGATTGTGGTTCAGGCAGCTATTGGTCATTCCTTTCGTTGTCGGAAAAAAGAGGGAATCGATGCCTTTTGCAAGCTTTTTGGAACAAGTCTGCAAAATATTGAATGCTATCGTTCTCGATGCGAGTTTGTAGATGAGTGCTTGAGAGAAAGAAGAGGAAATTTGCGCTTTAAAAAAGCTAAACATAATGAGAATCCTAGCGCAGAAACTCATGAAGAAATGATCCTAGCGATAAAGGCACTAGAAGAAGTGCTTGAGTGTAAAAGAAAAGTGGAAAGAAACAAGATTCCCAAGCGCAATTATCCACCTTATTAGTGCTCATTTCTTGGGCACTTTTTTTATTGTAAAATAGCTGTTTTTTGGTAAGCTTAGAGAGATATTAATTTAAATAAAAATATGATTAAAAAGATACTCGTTATTTTATTGGTCGTTTCAGTTGCGACTATTCTTGTTTTAATTTCAAGACCTCAAGGAGATATCGACTTAGATAGACCGGCCGATATTGAAGGCGTAATTTATGATATTTCAGATAACAGAATCTTGGTTGCTCAAGGAATTGAAGGCGATTCTTATAACAACGATATAAACAGCCTTGTCGGCAATGCTATCTGGTTTACTTTAAACGACGATTCAATAATTGTCACAGATAAAGGAAAAAAGATTAGTTCTAACGATTTAAGGATTGAAGACAAGGTTGCTGTTTGGTCAACAGGATATATGCTAGAAAGCTATCCTGCTCAAGCAACCGCCTTCAAAATTATTCAATACGAAGAAGAGATAATAGCGAAAGAGTGTTTCATTGGCGGTTGCAGTGGAGAGCTATGTAGTGACATCTCTGAAATGCCAAGCACCTGTGAAGAGCTACCCGGAGCGTTTTGCCTAAAAGAAGAGGGGGTTGTCTGTGAGGCTGTTGATGGCGAGTGTACTTGGGTCTTATCACAGGCAGCCGCTAAGTGCTTCTTAGATGTTGAAAAAGAGTATGGCGAATTAGTTAGAGAGAGCAGAATTGGATACCTCTTTGAAATGGCAGAGGAATTTTAATTATTTTATATGACAAAAGAGAAAGAGATTGACCTCATAGTTATAGGATCTGGTCCGGCTGGCATGATGGCTGCTGGAAGAGCGGCGGAATTAGGAGCCAAAGTTATTCTTTTAGAAAAGAATAGGAAGTTAGGAGAGAAGTTGATGCTTACTGGAAAAGGAAGATGTAATATCACCAATGATGAAAGAGATCTTAGAGTCCTAGTGGATAGCTATGGCAAAAATGGTAAGTTTCTTTTCCAGGCCTTTTCTCTTTTCGGACCTAAAGACGTCGTTAAGTTCTTTAATGGTTTGCAAGTTAAGACAAAGACCGAGAGGGGCCAGAGAGTCTTTCCTTCAAGCGACAGAGGCACAGATGTTTTGAAGGCTTTAATAAGATATCTAGCCAAGAACAGAGTTGAAATTTTAACCAATGTTCAAGTTGTCAAGATTGTTAGAAGGGGAGAACAGGTCAAGAAGATTATTACTAAAGTTAATAGAGAGAGAAGAGAGTTTGTTGCCCAAAGATATATTCTAGCCACAGGTGGGCTTTCTTATCCGGAAACAGGCTCCACTGGTGACGGTCTCGCTTGGGCCGAAAAGTTGGGTCACAAGGTAGAGGAGTCATCACCAGCTTTAGTACCACTCAAAACGAGAGAGACTTGGGTTAAAGACTTGCAGGGATTAAGTTTGAAAAATGTTGAGATTAAAATTAAAGGAAGCCAGAAAAAAGAATCTTCTAGATTCGGTGAATTTCTCTTTACTCACTTCGGAATTTCGGGGCCAATAGTCCTAGATCTCAGCAAAAAGATGGTAGAACAATTAAAAGATCAACAAGAAGTCAAAATCGAGATAGATTTAAAGCCAGCCCTTGATTTCAATAAATTAGATCAACGAGTGCAGAGAGACTTGAATAAGTTCGGAAATAAAGCGCTTAAAAATTCTTTCGAGGATCTTTTACCTCGCAGAATGATACCTGTCTTTTTGAGAATTTTAAAAATTGATCACCAGAAGAAATCGAGTGAGGTGACCAAAGAAGAGAGACACAAGATAGTTCACCTTCTAAAAAACCTTGAATTGACAGTGATTGGTTCAATCGGTTTTAAACAAGCGATAGTTACTAGCGGCGGAGTTTCTTTGAAAGAGATAGATGACCAAACAATGAAATCAAAGATAATTAACAATCTTTATTTTGCAGGTGAAATTATTAACATTGATGGGCCGACAGGGGGGTATAATCTTCAACTCTGTTGGAGTACCGGCTATTTAGCTGGTCAGTCCGCAACAAAAATATGAAAAAAATACTATTTCCACTTTTAGCCTTAGCTTTAGTTGGAGCTTTCTTTCTTATGACAAGAGATGTTGAGGTGTCCGAAAAAAGTTTTGAGTATATAGATAGTGGAGAATCAATCAAGATTGCAGATGAAGATGGTAATCTTCTTTTTAATTATTCAATTCAAGAATTTAGAAGTTGGGCTAAAGAGAACTGGGATGATCTTTTCGAAGAACGACCCTCTTTTGGGGAATTGAGAGAAGTTGACCCAGAGCTATTTTATCTTTTCAACAAAACAGCCTCTTTTTCGCCAAAGTTTGATAAATTAGCATTCTCTGTAAGTGATTATGCGGCGGCAACAGATATCTCTTTCATCGGTATTATAGATATTGAAACAAGAGAAGTTGATTTAATAAGAGACAAAAATATTGGCGGAGTGCGAGAAATTATCTGGTCACCTCGACAAAATTATCTAGCTTATATTCTTGATACGGCTAGAGCCGGGGGAGATTTTATCTCGATTGACGAGATTGATGGAATGAAAAAGATAGTTACTCTATCAGAAAAAGATTTAAATCAAGAGCAAGACTTTCTTATGCCGGAATTTCATGAATTATCTTGGTCTGATGATGAAGAGAAATTGTTCTTCAAAACCGATTTTAATGAAGTTAAATCTTGGAGCTTCAATCTATCTGATAAAATTGTCCAGCTAGAAGAATAGAAAGAGAGAGCCGCCCCTCTGGGGCGGTTTTGCTATTGACAGATATTCTTTATGGGTATATACTTATAACAGAAAGGTCGATTATTAATCATTAATATAATAATATGCCAAGATTTGATGGAACAGGTCCACTAGGAGCCGGTCCCTTAACAGGAAGAGGTTTAGGTCCATGTGTTAGAGGTAGAGGTTACGGAAGAAGGTTTTATAGCAGAAAAGAAGAATCAGAGATGCTTAAAGAAGAAGCTGATATGCTTCAAGAAGAGCTTGAGGCAATTAAAGAAAGATTAGCAGAGATAGGGGGCAAGAAATAGATGGACTTTTTAATTTTGATTTATATCAAAATTAAAAGAAGGCCATTGGGTCGGTCCCGTTATTAATGGCGGGACCGAGAAGGCCTTCATCTGTTGTAATATCATTAATTAATAATTATGCCAAGACCAAGACTAAGAAGAAGAATATCTTTCAGTCCAGAAGTTGAATACTTTAAACCCCAAGGAGTTCCTTTGAGATCTTTGGATTGTGTCTATTTAACCAGAGAAGAGGTTGAAGCTTTAAGATTAAAGAATATTGAAGATTTTGACCAAATTGAATCTGCAAAAAAGATGCAGACATCTCAAAGCACCTTTCAAAGAATATTGAAATCAGCCCATAAAAAGATATCTGTAGCCCTTATTCAGGGCAAAGCCATAAGAATAACTAAGCCATAAAAGCTTGCAAAAAGATAATATATATCTATAATACAATTAATGATTGAGTTGATTAAAGCTTTAATTGCAGGAATTGCTTGTGGAGTAATCTTCGCACTCCTAAAGCTACCAATTCCTGCACCAGCAGCATTAGCCGGAGTTATAGGCATTGCTGGAATCTTTATCGGCTATCTGCTGATAAATATGATAAAATAAAGCTAAGGGGGTGGTTATCTTTACAGCAAAAGGAAAAAAGACTAATGGAAAAAGAGTCAAAAAAAATTTAAGAGGAAAGGAAGAGGATAAAAAAAAGAAATCATAAATCCCCAAAAGAGAGCCAAGGCTCTCTTTTTTCTTTGAGTTTCGATATAAAAAATGTAAAATGAAAGAATGAATATTTTAATCAAGAACGTAGCGCTAGACAAAAGAAAAAGAGCACCAAAAAGATGAATCCAATCAAGATAATAAAGAGATATTACAAAGAAGATTCTTTAGCCTATAAAATCTTGGTTGAGCACAGTGAATTGGTGGCTGAAAAAGCGATAGAGATAGCAGAAAAGAACAGTCATTTAAATATTGATATCGATTTAGTTAGAGAGGCAGCGATGCTGCATGATATAGGAATTTTCAAGACCTATGTGCCACAGATTGATTGCTTTGGTTCGTTCCCATATATCTGTCATGGATATCTAGGAAAGATGATCTTGGAGAAGGAGGGCCTACCTAAGCACGCTTTGATTTGTGAAAGACATATCGGCATGGGATTAACTGCCGTTGAGATCAAGGAAAAAGAGATATTGATACCGGCAAGAGATATGATTCCTGAAACGATTGAAGAAGAGATGGTTAGCTTGGCTGACAAGTTCTTTTCCAAGATAATTAATCAAGAAAAAGAGATAGAGCTCATAAGAATAGAGATGCAAAGATATGGCTA
>PWOE01000041.1 GCA_003557585.1 Candidatus Nealsoniibacteriota bacterium
ACGTAAACATACCCTGCATTGATTTTGACGGTAATACCTCCACCACCTCAAAAACGATGACCGAAAGGGCGTTGACGCTCGCCAAGCCAAAAATCAAACTACGCAAAGCCATTAGGTTTTCCATACCTAAAGGCACCAAAAAATTGAAGCTCATCCATGCGCCAATCTATGATTGCATCAAAATGAACAGCAGCAGGGAGAAGCTGCAGAAGGTATTGAAGAGCAAACAGTTCGACACTGCTTTGTCAAAGCCGTCCATGCAGTTGCAAGATGTTAGTCTAAAGCTTATTGACCCGTTAGCTGAAAACAAAAAACAAGAAAAGGAAAAGGATAAAAATCGCCTGATCAGACATAAAATAGGTTCAGTGATCAGGGAAACCCTTAAAAGGGCAGCCATTTTTTAACTAAATCTGCTGATTTGAGATAACAGCACCAGGATAACCGGAAATAACCGGTTGCATTTTATTTATGACGATGGAAACAAAAAAGAAACCAAAACAAAGATAACCGCAAATAACCGGAAAGATTTTATAAGTAGAGCGGGCAACAACGGATGATCATCGAGCAACTTTTGTCAGAAATAATAAGATGCATGATAATGCTCCGGATGTCCGGGAAAACCAATGACAAATTAAACTAGCGCGAGTATTTAACCCTTTAACCCAACACAACCATGACACAGACACAGGCCACCCCAAGCATTTCGTTTGTAACACGCATTCTTCTCTGGTTGAGCAAGACCGATACCGACTTGTACATCAAATCACCTGAAAATGTAAAATTTACAAGAAAAAGCCTGGGCTACCTGGTTTTGTTCACAGGTGTATTTGCTTCTATTACAGCAAGTTATTTTGCCATGACACTGTTTTACAAACATGATCTGGAAACAAATAAATTTATGATATCAACGATTAATATGATATTTGCTTATTGCTTGGGAATCTTTTTTGCTACTGGTATCGTATACATTGACAGGGAAGTTGTTAGCGCTGGAAACCGTTTATCGGCAGTATCCAGATTGATTCTGGCAGGCATTATTGGTTTAACAATATCCATACCATTAAAAGTAATGTTATTTTCTGAGAGGATTAACAAGGACCTGATACTGTCCGCACAGGTTGAAAATGTTGAACACCTCGATCGAAGAAACGAGCGGATATTCAATGCAGAAAGCCGTATCAACAATTTACAAGATAGGATAGACGAGGAACGCAGCAGAATGGCTCATTGGGGGGATATCATGGAAGCCGAAATCGCCGGCAGAGTGCGCGAAGGTAGAACAGGTGTAGCAGGAGAAGGCCCAGCATACCGAAATGCAAAACAAAACTTCAAACTTCACCAAAAGTTTGAAGAACAATATGTTAAGGAGCTTTCTTTGCTACGTGAAGAATATGATCAAATCGTAGAGAGGGCAGAAAATGAGCTTGATCGAATGCGCATTGAACAATCTTTTGACTTTGTAAGTCAATATCTGCAGTTGAGAAAAATGACAAACGAAAACAGGGATCTAAAAATGCTGGGATACATTATTATGGCACTGTTTATTTTAATTGAATGCATTCCTGCTATTCTTAAGATCATGAAAGAACCCGACGAGTATGATACCATGCTGCAATTGCGCACGAGGATAAACCGACAACTCAGCATTGCTGCAGCAAACCATGTGATGGGTAAAATCGACAAAAACAGCCATAATTTGCAGCAACTTACCAATGGTGATTATTCGTCAAAAACCTTGATAGATGATCTCTCAGCATCCATGAATGGGCACTAAGCTTTTGTCAGGCTGACCTTGATTTTGCAGGCCTTTGGGAATAGCGCTTTTCCCAAAGGCCTGTCTTGGTTTATGTAAAAACCAAAAAATAAATATTCTTTTGGGCGAATTCAAGATAAAGGGTTTCTACAAAAGGAAGGAAAAACAAAATATATTTCATATTTTTGAATCCTTATCAGGAAAATATTTCTCACAATGCTTAATTGCCAGTTGCATCCTTCAGTTTTTAAACACTTAAACTTAAACTATGATACGGGGTTATGCCGAAAGCATATTCTTGTTTCGTATTGTGATGAAGTTAATGACAGGATTGTTTTTCGCGGAATCAGGCAAGCTGCGATATACCGGTTAAGGCACCCGGAAATGCACCTCTTTTTCTTTTCTTTTTTACCCATTGAGGTCCTTCAATTAAAAGATAATTATGGCATACTCTCTCTTTCCGGAACCCATTTTGTTAGACTACCTTGCGACAGCTCAAGTTTTCATGGTCTGATAAAAGATGTTACGAACTCGTTTTCAGCCATTAACAGTCATGATTGGAAAATATTTTCTGAGAATGCCAGCAGGTTGCTGCTCAAGGAGCGAATTGCTGAAATGATGCATAGTAATAAACATGCTTTGGGTAATCAGGCCTTGCATCCCCTGCGTGCTGCCGCAGTCATGCTGCTAAACAATCCGGATAATGTTAACTGCAAAAAGGCATTTGTTTCAAGGCGGGATGCATATAAAGATTACATGGATAAGCCACATATGCGTGAAATATTCGAATGGACAGAAATTTTGGAAAACCCGAATGATCATTTTTTAACCCGAACAATTGATTTTGCCCGACAGCTTGAAAAAATTGCAACGTATGGCAGTTCAATGAAACATGCAAATAGTCTGATAAGTGAAATTGATAAAGCAAACAATTTAATAAAACTTCTCTATAGCTAATCATATGCAAAATACACTTAAAAACATTTTATTCATTGACGATGAGTGTGAAGCATATTTGCCAGTATTGAATCCTGCTGCACTTGAAGCAGGATTTGTCATTAATGCGTCTAAAAGCATAGCTGATGGAAAAATGTTTCTTCTCTCCCATGCTTCTGTAGTAGATGCGATAATTCTCGATTTGTCATTCCCTGCGAATGAAACACAGGGGAAGGAGGGTCTAAGAGACATCGTCAGGCTTTACCCTCAAATACCAGTCATCATTTTAACAGACAGTGACTCAACAGCAAATTTGAGCCTTGTGGTGGATTGTATGAAATCCGGGGCATACAACTATGTAGGAAAAAGCAATTTGAACCCTGTGTATCTATTCCAAGTTATTAGCAAAGCTGTAGAAGACTCTCGAAGCAAAAGATACGTTCACGAAACAAAAAGGACTTCCGGCAAAAAGGAATTGTTTCACACTTTCATACTAGAGACATCTGAAGACGACAGTTCGCATAAAGCAGTTTTTGGCTTTGAACTCAATACGGTAACCAAGCCATCGGGTAAAGAAACTCTGGAAACATTAGTGAACAGGGCAAACAGCTGGCACCAAAAACTACTAAAAGCAATTAACACGCCTTACAAGGATTCACTAAACATCAACCTGAGATATGCGAGCCTTGGTAATAATAAAGTAAT
>PWOE01000101.1 GCA_003557585.1 Candidatus Nealsoniibacteriota bacterium
ACGCTCTTCCGATCTAATCCTTCTAAAGAATCACTTTCAATGATATCAACGATATTGGCAAGATTCTTCTCAACAAGGACAACATCAAGCATATTCATAAAGGCTTGTAACTCATCGACATGAATGTATTCGAAAGTGTAATCATCAACACTAACCATTACACGGATGGCTTCTTCATCAACAGAATATTCAGGGATAACAAGTCCAAAGCTTAAGATGTCACCATCGTCAAGTTCAACGGTGAAAGATACATCATCAAAATTAAGCAATGCATTGGATAAATTCGCTTGGACAATTGCCGATCCTAATAACACTGAGTAACCATCTTCTGCATGGAATAGCGCTTGAACATCAATAAGGTCATACAGCACATTAATATCGTCAAAGCCATCAAGAATGGCATTAATATCTTTATCCACCAATACTGCATCGATTACGTTAAAGAATGATTGCAACTCATCACGAGCAATATATTGTTGGGTATTTACACCACTTCCTGCCATAACACGTACTCTATTACCCTCAGCATCAAAGCGTGGAATCACAAACGAGAATTCATAGAATGTTGATCCATCTTCCCATTCGAGGTTAAAGGAAATGTCACGAAGTTGCATCAAAGTATCAGATAATGTCGCATGAAGAATGGCACTATCTAATAACACAGAGTCTTGTAATAATGGTTCAATAACTAACACATCTGCAAGCGCATCAATGTCATCAGCAACATCAAATAGTTTATTAACATCACTATAATCAAGCACAGCGTCTATAACATTGAAGAATGATTGCAATTCATGTGCACTAATATATTCAAATGCTTCAGCACCGTCGCCGACTGTAATGCGAACACGATTATTATCCACATCAAAGTGTGGCACATTAAGCGCTAAAACAAATTCAGTTAATCCAAACGATTCAAGATCTTCAAGTTCAATCGTTAATGCTTCTTCGCTAACCACTAACAACGCATCTGATATCGTTGCATGAACAATAGCACTTTCAAGCAATACAGAAACGCCTGTGTCTGGGTCGCCAGCAAATATTGGTGTTAAATCAAGCACATCTGCAAGCGCGTCAAAGTCATCAATAATATCAAGCAGCTGACCGACATCATCATAGTCTAATACAGCATTAACAACATCGATAAAGGCTTGCAATTCTACTTTAGCAACATAATGCTCGGTATGGAAACCATCGGTAACTGTCAAGCGAACGTGATTACCATCGATATCAAGTTCAGGCACAGTAATACCGAGTTCAATCGTACCAACCTCATCAACATCAAATGAGAATGTCAAGGTCTCTAATTGATAAAGTGCATCCGATAAAGTTGCTTGAATAATCGCACTTTCAAGCAATGCGGAGTCAGGACGTAGTAGTGGATCCAAATCAACTACGGTATCATCAACAACATCAAAATCATCAATTGCATCAAAAATCGTTGCAAGTGACTTGTCAATCAAAACATCATCTACAATATCAAGAATGATTTGTAGTTCTTCACGGACAATGTAATTTACTGCATCAAGACCGCTACCAGCAGTAACAATAATCGCTTCACCTTCAGCATCAATCCAAGGGACAACCAAGCCTAAATCAAGCGATCCAAATTCTTCAAGATCAACGTCAATGCGTTCATCAGTTTGCAATGTAAAGAGCAATTCTGATACTGTGGCATGGACAATGGCAGAATGCAATAAAACAGATATATCATCATCATCTGGCCATAATAACTGAACGTCAACCAAAGGATCAAGCGTCGCTAAATCATCAAAATCTACGGTTTCTAAAATCGTTGCCACATTGTATTCTAATAAAACTGTATCAAGAATATCTAATAGCGCATTAATTTCGCTTACCACTACATAATCAATAGCAACAAGATCGTTAGTTTCTGGATCACGGCGATCGTTTTCAACCGTTGTGAGTATTGCATTGCCATCAAAATCTACAACTGGCACAACAAACTCAACCGCTTCACCAATCATCTCATCAAGTTCATGCAATAAAACAGAGACTGTTGCATGAATGATTTTCGATTCAAAGATAATATCTGTATGATTAAATAAACTATCAATACTAAAGTCAAGTGCTTCTGGGTTATCAAGATCAAAATCTTCAAGCAACATATCAAGATCGATATCATCTAAGTCAAAGGTTACTAACGCAGCAAGCACATTATTAAACTCTTCTTGCATAATAGATTCAAATCCGCCAACATCTTCACGAACTTGCATCGGAATAACTAATAGATCATCAAGTTCTTCATCTTCAACGATGTCAAAAAGAAGTGTTGAAGCAGTTGCACGCACTAAGTCCGAACGCAGAATAAGATCTGTCTTTGTTCGATCAAGCATATGTTCGTTAGGTGCGTCTTGACGAATATATTGTAACAATGATAAATCAGGCTCTAATAAATCGTTATAATCATCAATACCTAAATTGAGTAAGCCTTCAATAACTAACAAATACTCAGAACGGTCAATAATCTCCATCGGTTCGCCATCGACCATGATTTCTTTGACAACTGTGCTAGGGATGGAAAGCAAGTCGCCAGCTTCGTCTTTAAGCAGCTTACCAACAGTTGCTTCAATGACATCTGAGGCAAAGATGGTTTCAAAGTTTTCCAAATCGAGATCTTTAATAAAGTTTAAGTCAAGATCATCGAAATCAATTTGATTGGCTATCGGGGTAATTTGATTGATAGCATCAAATAATTTGAATAACTCCCCATCTTTGATAACCATACCTTCATCGTCATACCATTCAACGGAATCTGGAACAACAATAAGATCCAGCTCTTCAATATCAAGTGCTCCAGTCAATACATTAATTACAGCCATTGAAATTAGACGTGATTCTATGAATGTGGTGAAGTTAACATCTTCTAGCAATCCTAACAATACAAAAGGATCACCATCTTGGACATCACCAAACGTAATGCCTGTGCGTACCACACTATTTAAAATCTGTCCTAAAACACGATATTCAGTTTCCCAATCTAAATCAACAGGAACTGTAACAACCGCTTGAATATCTGCGGCTGCTTCACGCAATACCGATTCAATAGCGACATAGGACATTAGTGTCATTAATTCTGAGTCAGCTAACGCATCAAATAGCGCTTCAACTTGATCACCATCTAAAGTAGCAGTCTCAAGCTCAAACGTATCTTCAAAGAAGCTGACATAATGTAAAATGCTTACTGCAAAATACGCAATCTCACCCAATTGCATGATTTCAGTTTCCCAATCTAATGCATATAGGTCATTACGTTCAACGCTAATGTCGACATCAAAATAATCTGCGGCGACTTCTACACCAAGCGGCATAACGCGTTGAAATAAATCAGACTCTGAGAAAATATGCAAAACAGCCCGCACTTC
>PWOE01000141.1 GCA_003557585.1 Candidatus Nealsoniibacteriota bacterium
AGACGCCATTCAAAAACCTTATGGCCTTGTCTTGGCAACTGGTCCAACTGGATCTGGTAAAACCACAACCCTTTATTCTCTTTTAAATATATTAAACAAAGAAGGAGTTAATATCGTAACCTTAGAAGATCCAATTGAGTATTTCTTGAAAGGAGTCAATCATTCACAGATTCGGCCAGACATCAATTACGGCTTTGCCGAGGGCTTAAGACATATTTTAAGGCAAGATCCAGATATTATTATGGTTGGTGAGGCTCGTGACAAAGAGACGGCGACTCTAGTGGTTCATGCAGCGCTCACTGGTCACGTTGTCTTGTCAACCCTGCATACCAATAACGCTATTGGAGTTATTCCGAGATTATTAGATATGGGGATTCAACCATTCTTGATTCCATCATCTCTTGTCTTGGCTATAGCTCAAAGATTGGTCGGTCTTCTTTGCCCAGACTGCAAAAAGAAAAAGAGACCCACTAAAGATGTTCAAGAGATAATAGAAAAAGAGATAGACAATTTACCAGAGAAAGAAAAGGGAAATTTTGAATTGGCATGGGATAACATGTATGAAGCCGAAGGATGTAAAAAATGCAATTGGCGAGGCTACAAGGGCAGAATAGGTCTTTTTGAGATTCTTTCCATGACAGATGAGCTATCAGAGATTGTCATATCAGATATTTCTGAAGACAGAATTTGGAAGGAGGCTCAAAGGCAAGGAATGATAACTCTTAGGCAAGATGGAATAATTAAAGCTTCGAAGGGACTAACTTCAATAGAAGAAATTCTTAGAGCAACAGAAGAATATTAATATGAGTGAAAAATCAGAAAAAAAGATAAAAGAATTACTTGAAGCGGCAATTGATAAAAAGGCATCAGATTTGCACATATCAGTTGACCACCATCCAACATTAAGGATTATGGGTAGTCTTGTGGCGTTAAAAGAATTTGATACAGTCGATGAGCAAGAGGCGAAAGATATAGCCTTCAACTTAATGAACGATTATCAAAAAGATAAATTCTTGGAAGAAAAAGAGGTCGATTTCTCTTATGATTTTCAGGGAGAAAACAGGTTTAGAGTTAATGTCTTTCTACAAAGAGGTAGCGTCTCCTGTTCTTTGCGTTTAGTACCAACAGAGATTAAAAGTTTAAAAGAGCTTCGCCTACCTGAATCACTGAAAGCTTTCACCGAATCAAATCAGGGGCTAGTTCTGATTACCGGTCCTTCATCGCACGGAAAATCAACGACGCTCGCCTCCTTGATTAATGAGATAAATAAAAATCATTTCAAAAGAATTATTACCATAGAAGATCCTATCGAATATATATTTAAAGACGATAAATCGATTATTGACCAAAGAGAGATTCACTACGATACAGATTCTTTTAAAAATGCATTGAAATCAGTTTTTCGTCAGGACCCAGATGTAATTATGGTTGGTGAGATGAGAGATGCTGAAACGATTGCAACAACGATAACTGCCGCTGAAACAGGTCATCTAGTCTTTTCCACCCTGCACACCAATTCGGCTAGTGAAAGTATTCACAGAATAATTGATTCCTTTCCTGCCGCTCAACAGAGTCAAATCAGAGCTCAATTAGCGACATCTCTTTTAGGCATTGTCTCTCAAAGACTCTTGCCAGGAAAAGATGGCGGCTTGATTCCAGCTTGTGAGATAATGATATCGAACTCGGCCTCAGCTAATATTATAAGAGAAGGCAGGATTCATGAGCTTGATTTAGTTATTGAGACATCATCTAGCGAAGGCATGACAAGCCTCAACCAATCTCTCACCAACTTGGTTCAAAAAGGAGAGGTATCTGTCAGCGATGCTTTGATGTATTCAAGACGGCCAAGCGAGCTTAAAGAAATTATCACTTAATTATGAAGTTTGATTATCAAGCAAGATCAGAGGATGGTCAGATTCAATCTGGTGTTGTTGAGGCTCGAACCAAAGAGGATGCAATCGCTGTTTTGCAGAAAAACAAGCTCTATGTCAGTTTCATTGAAGAAGAAAAACCAGCTGTCTATTCAAAAGAGATCAAGATATTTGAAAGAGTTAACAAGAAGGACCTGGTTCTTTTCTCACGACAATTATCAGTCATGTTTAAGTCAGGAGTGCCTATCGTTGAATCATTGAAATCGATTGCTGAACAGACAGGTAAAAACAAACTTAAAGAGCAGATAGAAAAGATTGCTGAAAAGGTTGAAAGTGGCAACACTTTATCTCAATCTTTAAGCTCTCATCCTAAAACATTTTCACCCTTCTATATCGGCATGGTAAAATCGGGCGAGATATCTGGTAAATTGTCAGAGGCATTGGAATACTTGGCTGACCATTTAGAAAGAGACTATAACTTCAATAACAAGATAATTGGGGCGATGATTTACCCAGGCTTTGTCTTGTTTGTTTTTGTCAGCATCATCTTTTTCATGCTTACCTTTGTTATTCCTGGATTAGGAGAGATTTTTGAAGGCATGGATCTTCCTTTAATGACAAGAATAGTTTTAGGAGCTTCGGATTTTGTCGCTCGTTGGTGGTGGGTTCCAGTTCTTCTACTTGTATTTCTTGCCATCTTTGGAACTAGATTCTTTAGAACCGATAAGGGAAGAAAGATATTGGATAAGATTATTCTAGGTACGCCCTTGATTGGTGATTTTTCTAAAAAAGTCAGCCTAGTTAGAGTTGCAGAAAATCTATCAACTTTGATTTCTGGTGGATTGCCGATTGTTCAAGCCATTGAAGTTACGGCTGATGTTATCGGCAGCAACACTTATAGAGAAATCATGCTTAAGACAAGGGATAGAGTGCGGAGAGGTGAGCTGATAAGCTCGACTCTTCTTAAGCATCCAAAATATTTTCCTTCTCTTTTTGTACAGATGATAATGGTTGGAGAGAAGACAGGTAAGATTGACTCTTCTTTAGGAAACGTTGTAAACTTTTATCAGGGAGATATAGATAGGGCCCTTGATGGATTGATTAAATTGATAGAGCCAGTTATGATTATTCTCCTTGGTGGAGTAGTAGGATTCTTCGTCATATCGATACTTATGCCGATTTACCAAATATCAATTTAAAGGTCGCGAAAGTCTAATAAACTAAAAAAATGAAAAAAGGTTTTACTTTAATTGAGTTACTAGTCGTTATTGCCGTTATCGGTATTCTAGCATCAATTGTTATCGTCAGTTTAAGTGGAGCTCAAGACGCTGCCAAAGATGCCAGAATCAAGAGTTCTTTAAGTCAGTTAAGAGCAGTGGCTCAATTAGCAGCAGATCCAATTGGAGATTATGGTGGAGTTTGCACAGCTACCAGTGGAATAGAGAATAGTAATGCTTGGGAGGATGCAAATTATTTAAGTCCAGATAC
>PWOE01000021.1 GCA_003557585.1 Candidatus Nealsoniibacteriota bacterium
AAAATAACCAACAAATTATGTCTTTTTTCTTTTTCGGATTCCTTGGTGGAGTTATTAGAGGCTCTGTTGGCTTGATAAAATATATTCAATCATACAAAGATGTTGAGATAAGGCCTTGGTACTTTGTTGGTACTGTTGGCATCTCTGGTCTCATCGGTTTAGCCTCTGCCTGGATTACTCATGATTTAGGCATCTCTTTTTTAGGATTAGAGAGGTTGCCCTTAAGCTTAGCCTTGATTATAGGCTATGCCGGTGGCGATTTCATAGAAAATGTCTTTAAGATAATTATTAAAGACGATACGATATTTAAGATAGGTGGGAAAAAGAAATAGTTGAAAACAAAAAACTGGCCCTTGAAGGGGCCAGTCTTTTCTTTTCCTCTACATTCCCATGCCCATGCCTGGCATTCCGCCACCCATCTGAGGCATATTCTTGTCATTCTCGTCTGGTTTATCAACAACCGCGCATTCAGTGGTTAAGAGCATAGCGGCAGCAGAAGCGGCATTTTCAAGAGCTGATCTAACAACTTTGGTAGGATCAACGATTCCTGACTTGATTAGATCTTCAAAAATCATCTTGTCGGCATTGAAGCCGAAGGATTGATCTTTTGATTCTCTAATCTTCTGGATTATTACAGAGCCGTCAACTGCAGCATTCAAGGCAATCTGTCTGATTGGCGATTCTAAAGCTTTTTTAAGGATATTTACTCCAGTAGCTTCATCACCCTCAGATTCAACGCTCTTCAAGACTTCAATTGAGCGTAACAGAGCAACTCCACCACCAGGAACAATTCCCTCTTCAATAGCGGCTCTAGTTGCTGCTAAAGCGTCTTCTGCTTTGTGCTGTCTTGCCTTTTGCTCAATTTCACTAACAGCACCGACTTTGATAACAGCGACTCCACCGCTAAGCTTAGCAATTCTCTCTTGAATCTTTTCTTGGTCAAATTCAGAGTCGGTATTTTCCAAGAGTTTTTTAAGCTGATTAACTCTGCTTTCAATCTCTTGCTTGTCACCTTTACCCTCAACAACGGTGGTGTTGTCTTTGGTAGCAATAACTTTTCTAGCAGAGCCAAGCATTGATGGTTCAGCATCTTCTAGCTTCATGCCAAGCTCTTCTGAGATGACTTGACCGCCACAAACAGTAGCGATGTCTTGCAGCATCTCTTTCTTGTTATCGCCGAATCCTGGAGCCTTAACTGCCAAGACGTTTAATACTCCTCTGAGCTTGTTAACTACTAAGGTGGCTAAAGCTTCCCCTTCAACCTCTTCAGCTATAATGATAAGCTCTTTTTTGCCAGATTTAGCAATCTTTTCTAAGATAGGAACTATCTCATTGATTGCAGAGATCTTTCTGTCAGTGATTAAGATATATGGATCTTCAAACTCAGCCTCCATCTTTTCAGCATTGGTTACCATGTATGGAGAGATATAACCTCTGTCGAATTGAAGACCTTTAACAATCTCTTTTTGGAGACCAAATGTCTGTGATTCCTCTACGGTAACAACACCATCTTTACCAACCTCGTCTATAACCTCGGCGATTAAATTTCCCATCTCTGAGTCTTCAGCTGAAATGGTCGCTACTTGAGCAATCTCAGATTTTTCATTAACTGATTTTGATATCTTTTTTAAATTATCAACAACTGCCCTGGTTCCTTTTTCAATTCCCCTCTTTAAAGCTAGAGGGTTGGCTCCAGCAGTGACATTCTTCATGCCTTCGGCAATCATAGCTTGAGCTAGAACAGTAGCCGTGGTTGTTCCGTCACCAGCAGCATCATTAGCTTTTGAGGCGACTTCTTTGATTACCTCAGCTCCTAAGTTCTCCATCTTGTCTTCTAGCTCTATCTCTTTGGCGATAGTTACACCATCGTTGGTGATAGTTGGAGAACCATAACCTTTGTCTAAGACTACATTGCGCCCTTTAGGGCCTAGAGTGGTCTTTACGGCGTTAGCTAGTTTATCTACACCGCTTTTTAGCTTTTTTCGTGCTTCTTCTTGATAGTAAATCTCTTTGGCCATAGTTTTATTCTAAAATAGCTAATATATCTTCTTGTTTAGCAATTAAGTATTCTTTGTTATCGACCTTTATCTCATTAGGACCATATTTAGTAAAGAGAACCTTGTCTCCTTCTTTTACTTCTATAGGAATAATCTTTCCTGAAGAGTCCTTCTTGCCTGAGCCAACAGCAACTACCTTGCCTTGCTCGGGTCTCTCTTTTTCAGCAGTTTTAGGAAGAATAATTCCTCCTTCGGTCTGCTCATCTTGTTCTAGCGGCTCGATAAGAATATTGTCCGCCAATGGCTTAATCTTCATATCCTTCTGGTCTTGCCCTTATATCAAAGTAGATTTCAGGCAAATCACCATTCTTAATTAATATCGATAGGTGATTAGCAGTCAGAAAGCTTGACTGCTAACTCTAATAAAGAATTGTATTCAAAAATATCTCATTGTCAAGAGCAAGAAAAGAGAGCTCCCTGAGGAGCTCTCCCCTTTTAAACTAAATCAATCTTACTGAAAGAATCTTGTTAAAAAGTCATTAATTTGACCAAATGGAGCTACTTCCCTCCAACCAGGCAGTGGGTATTTAACAGATATTATTTGCCTTGTTTTGCAAACTCCATCTCCGGAATAAAGATTATCTTTTAATCTGTTATCGGTTACTCTTAAAAAAATCTCTTTTTGTCCCAATGACTCAAATCTCACCTTGGGAGCAAATGAATTTCCATTGTAACCTTCTTCGTATCGAGCATCTGGAATTGTCCATTCATATGAACAACTATTGCTATAGCAGTCTGAATTGTTACTAAACTCAACTAAAGTGCCAATCGTGATGTCTGTTGGCTTCCAACTGAATCTTGGATCGGGATAGCGATTACGTGGAGTTGTAAATCCTGGACCACTATGCCAGCTTGAAGGAACCGACTCTCCATATATCCCTTCGCTCCAAACCATGAGTCGCCAATCATAGGTCTTGTTCCAATCCAGCTGATTTAGGATAACGATAGTTGAATTGGTTCCTTCTGATACAGTCTTCCAAGACTCACCTAAAGCTCTTGCCTGTATCTCATACTTTACTTGCTCGTCGTCTTCAAGATCATCTCTATCAAATGCCACGACATAATCCCATTCAACTTTAACAAGCGGTGTATCAGAACCACAATAACCTTCCCAAAAATTTTCTGCTTTTAAATTCGTAGCTGATGGCGGCAAGATGCACTTTCCTGCAGCGCAAGTTGCTCTATTGTTGCTGTAATAATATCGGCAACTGCGTGCAGGGCTTTCCTCGTACTCACAAGAACCATTTTTGCAATAAGATTCTATATATTTCTTTACTATATTAGATGT
>PWOE01000058.1 GCA_003557585.1 Candidatus Nealsoniibacteriota bacterium
AAGAGCAATACGAGATACCTTCTTGGGATCAATTACACCGGCCTTGAGCAGGTCTTCGTATTCACCGGTTGCTGCGTTAAATCCTTCTCCGTCCTTGGTGGACTTAACCTTCTCAATAATCAGGGCACCTTCGAAACCGGCATTAAGGCAGATCTGACGAAGAGGAGCAACAATGGCTTTACGCACAATTTCAACTCCAGCTTTTTCATCATCATCTGCAGCTTTAACCTTATCCAGAGCAGGAAGTGCGCGGATAAAAGCAACGCCACCACCAGGAACAATGCCTTCTTCAACAGCTGCTCTTGTGGCATTAAGGGCATCTTCAACTCTGGCTTTCTTTTCCTTCATTTCTGTTTCAGTGGCTGCGCCTACATTGATTACAGCTACACCGCCAACAATCTTGGCCAGTCTTTCCTGAAGCTTTTCACGGTCATAATCAGAGCTGGTTTCATCAATCTCTGCACGGATCTGCTTGACCCTTGCCTTGATTTCGTCGCCCTTGCCTGCGCCATCAACAATTGTTGTGTTTTCTTTGTCGATTACGATGCGCTTGGCACTTCCAAGATCATTAGCTGTTACGTTTTCCAGCTTAATTCCCAAATCTTCTGAAACAACCTGGCCACCAGTAAGAACAGCAATATCCTGCAGCATGGCTTTACGTCTTTCACCAAAGCCAGGAGCCTTGACAGCGGTTACCTGCAATGTACCACGAAGCTTGTTCACTACCAGAGTGGCAAGTGCTTCGCCTTCGATATCTTCAGAGATGATCACCAAAGGCTTGCTCATCTTTGCAACCTGCTCTAACACTGGAAGCAGATCTTTCATGGCTGAAATTTTCTTTTCGCACAGAAGAATGAGAGGCTCATCCATTTCGCAAACCATCTTCTCAGTATCGGTTACGAAATAAGGAGAAAGATAGCCGCGGTCAAACTGCATACCTTCAACAACATCAAGGGTTGTTTCCAAGCCTTTGGCTTCTTCAACAGTTATAACGCCTTCTTTGCCCACTTTGTTCATAGCTTCAGCAATGATGTTACCGATGGTGGCATCATTGTTGGCTGAAATGGTTCCAACCTGGGCAATTTCTTTCTGGTCGCGGGTTGGCTTGGCGATTTTGTCCAACTGAGCAACAACGGATTCCACTGCCTTTTCAACACCGCGCTTGATAGCCATGGGGTTACGGCCTGCTGCAACAAGCTTAACACCTTCATTAAAAATGGCCTGAGCAAGAACGGTTGCTGTTGTGGTTCCATCACCTGCAACATCACTGGTCTTGGAAGCTACTTCCTTAACCATCTGTGCGCCCATATTTTCAAATTTATCTTCGAGCTCAATTTCTTTAGCAACGGTTACACCATCTTTAGTGATGGTAGGTGAACCAAAGGACTTTTCAATTACTACGTTTCTTCCCTTGGGTCCCAAGGTAACCTTTACAGCTTCAGCAAGCTTATCAACACCCTTCTGAAGCTTCTCACGGGCCTTTACATCAAACAGTATCTGCTTAGCAGCCATATTATTTCCTCCTTAAAAATTTTAAAACCGGTTTTTTACTCAATAATTGCCAGGATGTCGTCTTCACGCATCACAAGGTGTTCAACACCATCGATCTTGACTTCAGTGCCGGCATACTTATTAAAGAGCACATTGTCTCCGGCCTTTACAGACATGGGGACACTTTTGCCGTCGTCAGATACTTTACCTGGTCCGGCAGCAACAATAACGCCTTTGATGGGTTTTTCCTTAGCAGTATCAGGGATGATAATTCCACCCTTGGTTACTTCTTCTTCCTCAAGACGCTTTACCAGCACTCTATCGTGCAATGGCTTCAAATTCATAACATTTACCTCCATAAAAGATTTTTTATATTTTTGGGGTCAATCAAAACAATCAGAATTATAAACACACTGTTAGCACTCGTCAAGGGTGAGTGCTAACATTTTTTTGAAAAAGTTTTTCCCACCGAAACTGTTCACAACTTTAACAGCTAAATCCATCCTTGTTTTCTTTGACAAAGCAGATGTTTTTGGGCAGTCAAATGTTGAACTGAAATCAACCATCAACATCTTTGGGGCGTATAATGCTGGACATTAAATTTATCCGTAAAAATCCCGAGCTGGTCACAAAAAGCCTGAAAAAAAGAGGCTCAGACCTTGATATGAATCACTTTATTGAAATGGATGAAAAGCGCAGACAAGTCATCCAACAGACTGAAGAGCTTAAAATGCAGCGCAATCAGGCATCTGCAAAAGTTGCCCAGGCCAAGAAAAACGGCAAGAGCGCAGACGACCTTTTTGCAGGCCTTGCAGAGCTCTCCGCAAAGATTAAAGAATCTGACCAGACCCTTAAGGAAATTGATCACCAGGTTCAAAGCTGGATAATGTCTGCTCCAAATATCGTTCACCCGGACGTACCAGAAGGGGCAAATGAAGAGGATAATGTCCAGACAAAGAAGTGGGGTGACAAGCCTGACTTTGGGTTTAAGCCCAAGGAACATTGGGAGATTGGCACTGACCTTAAGGGGCTTGATTTTGAAAGGGCTGCCAAGATAACTGGCTCCAGATTTGTAATATATTCAGGGTGGGCAGCCAGGTTAGAAAGGGCATTGATAAATTTCATGCTGGACATCCAGACTTCTGAGCATGGTTACATAGAAACCATGCCGCCCATGATAGTCAACCGGGACAGCATGACTGCAACCGGCCAGCTGCCCAAGTTTGAGTCTGATTTGTTCAAGCTTGAAAACTGGGACTATTTTCTCATACCTACAGCTGAAGTACCCCTGACCAATATATACCGGGGCGAAGTTCTTCCTGAAGAAGAACTGCCAAAAGGCTTTGCTGCATTTACAGGGTGTTTCCGTTCAGAAGCCGGATCACATGGCAGGGACACTAAGGGCATAATCAGGCAGCATCAGTTCAATAAAGTCGAACTGGTCTGGTTTGCTCATCCAGACAGATCATATGAACAGTTAGATTTGCTCCTTTCCCACGCTGAAAAAATACTCCAGCTTCTTGGTCTGCATTACAGGGTTGTAACCTTGTGTGCTGGTGACTTGGGCTTTGGATCTGCCAAAACATATGATATTGAAGTGTGGCTGCCGGGACAGGAAAAATACCGGGAGATATCATCTTGTTCAAACTTTGAAGATTTTCAGGCCAGACGCGGTGATATTAAATTCAAGCCCAAACAGGGTAAAAAACCTTTGTTTGTCCATACTCTAAACGGCTCAGGACTGGCTGTTGGAAGAACCATGGTGGCCATTCTGGAAAATTATCAGCAGGAAGACGGCTCAGTTGTGGTTCCGGAAATATTAAGACCTTATATGGGTGGGCTGGAAATC
>PWOE01000007.1 GCA_003557585.1 Candidatus Nealsoniibacteriota bacterium
ACAAACCAGTAACGCCGGTGGAATCTAACCGGCAACCGTCTTAAATTCAAACCGCTAAACATCGTTTAATGCTGGGGAATGTAACTGACCATGGGTGGGGAATGGTAGTGACCCTTGACAGCAAAGGAAAAAAATCGATGAATGTCATTCGAGCCGCCGAAATAGATGAGGGAAGTCGGATAACGATTTGTCTTGCTTATTAGATTGCAGAAATTTTCTCTTCTCAAAATCAATATATCGTTAATATTTGATACTATATCATAAAAGCTCATTAACGAATTTTCCAATAAAGAAGAAGCTTAACTCATCATTTATGAAAATTAATGTCAGTAAAACCAAGGTTGAACTTGAGAAAAAAGCAGCTTTCAGCGCTGCTGACAACATAAAAAAAACAGTTCAGGAATAGGGTCATGCCCCAGGAAAACGGAAGACTTAACAATCCTGAAACCGGATATATCGTCGAGTCGTCAGTTACCATGAAAGAATGTTCCATTTAATTATCTCTGGAAGAAACCGGTTGATGCCGAAGTCGACGAATTACATGAAAACATGAAATTGGTTATCGCTTTGCCCATTATCTCAATGGAACCACAAGAAAAAAACGAAGATTAAAATCTGAAATCTGATCTTCATTAATTGATTTTTAAACATTTAAAATGGTAAACTTTTTATAGCTACATGCCACCAATTAAACTCGAAAAATCATGAAATATCATAGAAACTATCAACTTTTATTATCCCCCATGAAAGGATTGGGTCACACGGCTAGCATGTTTAATCGAAGTATTAAAAAGCTGATAATTACTCCGGCAGCTGCCATTATGATATTCCTGCTTGCAATCTCTTGCGGAACAAATGATGAACCATCGACTGTCAATTTTCTGACACAGGATGAAATTCGTGACGGCTGGGAACTTGTGTTTGATGGCAAGTCCCTCAATGGTTGGAGGGGATTAAATATGGATCGTGCTCCAGCCAAACATTGGGTTGTTGAAGACGGTTTATTAAGGAAGGTTCCTCGTGACAGTATTTATGTTAAGCCTGGTGAAGACAGGCCCCCAAGGATAGATCTTTTGTTGGATCGGCCCCTGCATAATTTCGAATTCGCATTTGAGTGGAAAATAAGTCCGGGTGGGAACAGCGGGATTAAGTACAATGTAACAGAAGAACTCTCGGCTATTGAAAGACCTCAGCTGGCGCTCGGTTTCGAATATCAAATACTTGACGATGAAGCGTATCCTCAAATAGAGGAATTTCCAAGCTGGGCTACGGCCGGATTATACGATTTGGTTGAACCTGAAATAGAAACCAGACTTAATCCCGCAGGAGAGTGGAATTCCGGAAGAATCGTCTTCAATGGCAATGTGGGAGAGCATTGGCTGAACGGTGACCTGGTATTGAGCTTTGTTGTTGGTTCTGAAAAAATGGACTCATTGCTCGCCGCAAGCAAATGGGATGAATTGGACGATTTCGGAAAAAGACATGATGAAGCATATATCATATTACAGTACCATACCGGAAGTGTCTGGTTTCGAAATTTGAAGCTGAGAGAATGGCCTTAACCCAACATGGGAATTGAGTCATAGCTTAACTGATCTAAAATCGCGTAACTCCCTGATTGTAAGTTTACAACAATCCGATCAGAATTCCTTGGTCTGGCTTCAGTTTCACTGTCAACAGACGCAAAATTCCTTCTTGTTTGGAAGTAGGTTCTGTAATTTCCTCAAAGATTTCTCCGTGAGAACTGATGCGAACCTTATTTTTGCAAATCGTAGCTAAATCCTTCAGAACCGTCTACATGCTGTGAACCGGCTGGTTATTTTCGGTCACATGAAGGACCACCAACCAGACGGACTCGGAGACCTGGGCCGGGCACACCACCGAAGTTCGCAGGTTTTGGCCTGCTGCTTTTACTCGTCCTGGCAGATAATGGGAGTCAGCCGATTCCATCTCGGAAAGACACGATTGTAGGTTTCCACCGTTTTTTCCACCGACATGCAGCTTACCGTCCGTGAAGTGCGCAACACATACAGCCAGTCAAGTGCCGCCTCGGTATCAATGCTATCCTGTTTCAGCCTGCAAGAGAAGGTTTCTCACGATAGTAGGTATGGATCGGTGCCACATCAATTTTCCAGGGAAATACCTTTGAAGGCCACACGATGTTGCCGGGGCTCGATGTCTTTAAGCAAAGATACAACCTTAATGAACTGGTCATTATTGCTGATTCGGCCTTGCTATCGAAGTCAACATTGCCCAGCTGCAGGACAAGGGTTACGAGTTCATTCTGGGAGCACGCAAAGATCATTATAACCGCCAAAAAGGACTCCGAAAGCTGGAAAATCGAATCAAATCCGGAAAACTGACCAAAGCCAATATCAATAACCGTGACTACAATAAATACCTGATGTTGCAAGGAGATGTATCGTTCAGCATTGATCGGCAGAAATTTGAAGCTGACGGGAAATGGGACGGATTGAAAGGATATCTTACCAATTCCAAGCTACCCAAAAACCAGGTGATTGAAAACTACGCTCACCTGTGGAGAATAGAACAAGCATTCCGAATTTCCAAGACGGACCTGAAAATCAGACCGGTCTATCACAGGCTCCAGTGCAGAATTGAGGCTCATATTTGTATCGCTTTTGTTGCCTAGAAAGTCTATAAAGAGCTGGAAAGACAGCTAAAAGAGAAAAAATCCAGGTTAAGCCCGGAAAAAGCTGTTGATATCGCCAAAACAATCTATGCGATCAAGGTTGTCACGCCGCTGAATAAAGAAGAAGTTGAGCAAACCATGCTATTGAATCACGAGCAGAAGGAGCTTGCTGAATTATTTGGCTTTTGACTGGGTGTCCCAATGCGGAGGCCAGGAATAGAATAATGAGGAAATTGCTTCGGAGCACCCGTAACTGAAAGAATTATCCGATTTAATTCGGATAATTTGGAAGTTCAATGAAAAACCAGGGTTGTGTATGCGCCCGACCTGATAGAGAAGTGATCCTGGCGTATACCCATCCGCCGTTCAGCTTGTCGAAATGTTCTTCAATAGCTAACGTTTCACCAGTGGCAAGCGTTTTTCCTCCTGTATATATCCATTCAATAATATCTGCATCCTCTGAGTGAATTATGATTTCGTTGCGGAATTCGTCGACCGTGATCGACTGAATTTCCGGAGGAAAGTTTCTTTTTTCTCCACTGTTATCATCGTCAGGAGACTGGGTGATGTAAAAAGCACCTTTGCTGATGGCCTGAACCACCTGTTCAATGGAATGTTCTTCGAGAATAAAATAGTTTCGGTTGACATCTCGTGCCAGGTCAAAGCTGTCACGATTAAAGGAATAATCGTCGCTTGCCATTTGCCACCAGTTTTTGACTCCGGAATCCAGAATCGCGTGATATACCTCCACATATCGATGGACCCGGTTGAAGTGAAAAACATCCATGCCGACCAACAGCTCATTGGCATTTTTCCATTGTTGTACGGTCTCTACATCACCGGTGTAATGGGTCAGATATACAACCGATTTATCACCAACTTCCGGGTTAGCTATAATACCTGCCTGCATGGTCTCTTCGGTTTCATTACCACAATCAGGTTTGTACAAAGTATTAATGCCTACATGGTGTTGCAAGCCACCACCATCATATTCACCACCCGGGATGGCTACCATCCCTTCGGAATGCCAGGCATTCAGCCTTTCACCGGTATGCATTTCACCGGATTCACGATGAAACCAAGGCCAGTAACCATGCACTTGATCATGGTCTGTACGACACCAGGCATCTCCAATTACAGCCCCGCGGTGACCAGTTTCTTAGTAGCGTTTGTCTGGTATCCCCTCTTCATGCCGTCTGATATGAACATGAAAGGCGTAATAACCCTGTTCGTTCGACCAGTCTACTGTCTCATAAGGATTGTAAGAGATGAGTGGTAATCCGGCAGGAATGGTCTCATTGTTATCCGAAGTGCAACTGAGCAATTTGACAAATATTCCAATCAAAATCAGAAAGTTTCCGGTTTTCATATGGCTGCAAACTACTTCCATTATTTTGATCCTTTGTAATGATTTTTAACTGAATAAGTTGTCCTAGTTCCATAATGTCGATTCTTTGCTCTGCCATAATTTTTTAGGGCAAGACTAGGCATCATTATGGAAAGTGGCACAATGACCTCTGAAATAGCCAGATAGCATTTGTAGCGGAAGCCTCAGTTTATCACTGTCATTTTTTTTGTCTGGATAAACGCATTTTGAATAGATCCATCCATTGGAAAAGCCTCCATTCTGTATAAATACAATCCGGAGGAAACGTTTGCGGCGTTGTATCGGATATTGTGATGTCCAGTATGAATTTCATCTTCAAACAATACGGCAACCATGCGGCCAATCGAGTCAAAAAGTGTAATACGGACAAAGGACTCTACCGGTAAACTGAAACGAATATTTGTAGAAGGATTAAATGGATTCGGATAATTTTGATCTAGCATAAACTCCGATGGGATATCGCCCCCTGATTCCACCGATGTTACCTGTTCTGTAAAGAACAGAGGCACATTCGACCAGGGGCCTGTGGATATTTCATTGAATCCGCGAACTCTCCAGCGATAACTTTGGTCGCCTTCCAGTTCGGATGGATAAATGAAACCGGTTTCCGAAAGTGTGGTATCCATCAGAATATCCGATGGAGTAGCGAAGTTTGACCTGGTGAGCATAAATTGATATTCTGTGGCATAGCGCAGCTTTTCCCATGTGAATTCAGGCCGGCGTGAAACTGTAGCAAGACTTGACGGTGAGATCAAATCAGGTTGGTAAATGGATTTCGGGCCTATTTTTACAACCGGATTCACCGGCGAGGGAGTGAAGTCACGATCATCCAGACGCAGGTTGAGCATAAGCTTAAACGGTGGTTTGAAATCTACGTCTGTGCGTTCAAGATTTTCCGGTGCAGTCACTTCCAGTGAAATGGTTTCATCAGTAACTTCTATTGTTTGACCGTCGACACGCCACCCTTCCGGGTGTTGTTGCTCGTAAACGACCAACTCACTACCGATTGGAAAACGCCCGACATCCAGTATTACCTCGAAGGTTTTGTCCGCTTCCGGAATAGCGGTGAACTCCGCGGCCAAATCCTCGCGAACATCTCGTTCTGAATAATCACCTGAATAAATATGGGCAATTTCCAGCGCCAAATCCACATCAACGGCCTGGTCCATAACCTCGTCCTGATACATCCCGTCTTCGCCCTTGATCAATTCCATTCGGTCGATTACGGTACCATCTGCTTTTTTAGCTTCCATAACCAGATGATTGCCGTCAATGGAAAAATGAGCGTAATTCAAATTGAGATTACTAATACCTCCAGATGCTATAATCGGGCTCGGCCGTTCGGCGAGGGTATTGAATCCGCCCGAATTGACAGATACATAATTCACAGGCTTAACACCATTGGGGGCCAAAGGTAATATTCGTTCATAAATATGATTGTGTCCAGAGAGAACCACATCTACACCATATTCCTCAAATGCTAGTGCAAAATCACGAAAAATTCCCCCGAGAAGCCGGGGGAACCCCCCAACTGTCATCTGCATTTCGTGAATAGCAACAATCTTCCATTCGGCTATACTTTCTGCCAGTTTCTGCTTTAACCATTTCAGTTGGAGGTCCTTATCGTATACATGATCAAGTACAAAAAACTGTGTATTTCCGTAAGTGAAAGTATACCAGGTTCCGGCATTGTCCTCATCTGCCGGGTCACCATCCGGGTCATTGAATGCAAACAAAGCCCTGAAATTACGTGCTTTGTTAACATCATGTCCCCCAACTACCGGCCAGTGTACTGTCTTTTCAAGATAGGGTCTTCCCACCCGGAAGTAAGCAGGCCAACTGGACCAATGGCTTCCAGACTGCCCCTTGTAATCACCTGCGTGAATCATGAAGTCAGGTTCCTCTTTGCCAACGGCCTCTGCTATCGGGCGATAGTAACTGCCACCCTGCCTGTTAGCATGAGCATCTGCTGCGCCAACAAAGGTAAATTTTTGTCCTACACCTGGTTCAGGGGCAGTTATAAAAGATCCGGTACTGGTTGTTTGACCGTCACCGCATGAAACCAAGTAGACATAATTGGTGTACGGTTGCAGTTTTTCTATTTTCACTAGCTGGCGTTGAATATCCAGATCGTGGTACAGGTTCGGATTATTCAGATCCACTTGATGAAACCCGGGCATTGTAACTTCTGCATCAATGCGTTGTTCCTGGCCGCCATATTCGTCCTGGACAAGTACTTCACCACTTGGTGTTCCTTCAGGAGTAACCCAAACAATCATTGCACTTGTATGGTCGACATGGATAACGTATGGTGGGACTACATAGCACTCATTTTGAGCTGCATGGGCCGAAGAGTTGAAGAATGAAAAAGCAGTCACCACCACAAAAATGATCTTGCAATGAGAGATGTAAGTATTATATTTTTCTATGCCTAATTTATTGAAAGCCATCTTCTTGTGGTTTTGTTAATGTGTTTCTGAAATTTTTTACAAAAGGGCTGGTTTGGCAAGTCCGATAGAGTTGACCATA
Source organism: Candidatus Nealsoniibacteriota bacterium (assembly GCA_003557585.1). Classification (GTDB taxonomy): domain Bacteria; phylum Patescibacteriota; class Minisyncoccia; order Minisyncoccales; family CSSED10-335; genus CSSED10-335. Next base: position 6,570 of record PWOE01000007.1, read on the forward strand.
GATCAGTTATCCGGAGTGATTTGTCACTATTTAGTCGACCCTGAAAAACTCAGGATTTTCAATTTTTGTTTAAGCTACTATGTAGCACACGGGTTCATCCCAAATATGTATCCCTCGAAATATGGAGACAAAAAAATCACGCCTGATCTGTTTCAGGCGCTTTCTCAGTTTGTACATGCGTTGTAACAGGTCAACCATCAGCCGAACAGACTTGGTCGGCTGGGTGGCACAGGAATAAAGAAGGGAAAAATGAGCCTGGATCTTTTCCCAGTGAAGCTGGCCGGTGAGCAATGTCAGCTCATGCCGGGGGTTGATGATATCCAAAAGCAATGGGTGAATGCAATCACGTTGACTCTGGTCTGGTCTTTTACCGGTCATTATTACAAGATTTATAATAAAAATACGGTTTTACTTTTAAAAAACAAGTGTGATTATTTCTTATGTTATTGTATGACAACTGGTTATGGTCTTTTTCAGGAATGACTATTTGTTATGCAGCAAAAAAATAGAAAAGTAAGTCTATGATCACTGGGAAGTATTCCCGGTGTGATTATCTTTACTGACTTCGTAAACCCGGAAAGTTTCATATTCAATTCGTTCGGTTCGCTGCATCTGTCTAAGGCCAATCATTCCCTCTCCCCATACCGGTAAATTGTACAGCTTTTCATTGTCGTTATAGGCAAGAGCTAATAATCCGTTTACCTCTAATCTTATTTTTTTTTCATGTTTTAAAATGCGGATTCGGTTGAAGCCTTTGTGTTGACCCGACACTCGGTCATCACCTCCGGCTACAACGTAAAAACCATCATTTTTACGCATATTGGCTACGCGACGTGCTTGTGAAATACCATCTTCGTCAGGAGCGAAGTGAGCCATATAGGATATATGGTAGGAATTCATATTGCCCTTTCTAGTATATTCGGCAAAAACTCCATCGCGCTTAGGCATATTGGGAGATAATATATTTTCTTTGTTCTTTTGTGTGGGGCTTGCGCAGAAAAAAACAATTGCCAAGCCTTTATCCGGATTTACCGGTTTCATGGTAAACTCCAACAGAAAATTTTCAGGGAATTTATGGGTATTCCATAAAACGACATCGCTGCCATAACTGTCTACAATCAATCGTCCTTCATATGTTGAAGCATCACCAAGTCCTTCAAATACCCACTCAATGTGTTCATCCGGTTCTTTAACTCGCTGATCTTCTTCAAACAAATCCCTTTCGAATTCAAAATTTAACGGTTGATCGAAATCAGCTTCATAAATAAGGTTCAGTTTTAGGTCGGATAAATCCAGCTTTTTATCGTATATCGTTCTTCCCTCTCCGTCCAAAAGATTTAATCCTGCCACATCGGCCAGTTTCTGAGCTTTTTGCTCGCATATAAAATCGTTACGAATGGAAATATCGGACACTTCGACAGTTGCTGTTCTTTGCTCGTTACTGGAAACTTCTCCTGCGCGTACTGAACCCTCTTGCCCAATCAGCGGTTTCCATTCTTCAAACTTCAGACTTCTCATCTGAAGCACGCCATTAAGATAAAGTTCAACCGTACCTGATTGAGCATCCCACGTTACTATTAAATGATACCACCGTGGTTTCAAATGGCTGATAGTGAGATGTCTGCGTATTGATTCCATGGCTTCGGTACGATCGGGAATATCAACCAGGAAACGGGTTGCCCTCTGAAACTCCATTAGTTCCAGTAGAATAAGAGGACTATCGACCAGGTTAAGGGTTAGGGGTGGACTTTGTTGTGCCCGAATTTCTCTTGATGGACGGAAACGAAATTCTATTGCTCCTGTCGATGCTGCGTTGTCCCAAACGTGAAAGGGTACATGAATCTTCCCGTTGGCATCGGGATTTGCTGTCCATAAAACATTATCAAGATAGGAAAATTTTGATCCTGGTTCAGGATATTCAGAAAAAGTATGAGGTACAGCCTTAGCTGGATGACCGTCCAAAACATACCAATTCTTTTGATCGCCAGAGCAAGCTAAACTCAGATCATAAAAAGTAAGAGCTAAAAAAAAACAGAAAAGAATAAGTGTTTTCACCTTATTAGTCTTGATTATATGAGCAAGTGATAGAGATTGAATACAAGGAGTTTTAGTTGAAAAAAAATCGATGTTTAGTGCCATAGTTTAATTGATTTATTGAGCTGTCCAATTAAATAATCCTGAGTTCTTCAGGGTCGACTAATTGTCAACTTCATCAGAAACGGGCTCAACCTCTGACATCCATTGGTTATGCATTTTTACAAGTTTTTTTAAAACTTCCGGTTCCTGGTAGCTCAAATCGTACATTTCAACGGGATCATTCTTGAAATTATAAAGTTCCCATTTATCTGTGTGAGGGTCATCATAGTTCCATGTGACTATCTTCCAATCATCCCATCTGAGTGCTTTTCCTCTCCTGAGTTGCCAGTATAACGGATTCGGCCTTTCAAAATCTTCTCCTTGTAACAAAGGTACGATACTTATTCCGGAAATGGGTGCCAAAGGTTCGATATTATAATACAATTCCGGGTCTGCACCCGCCTCTTCGTAAGTCCGGGGAATATCAACACCTGCCAATTCTGCAAAAGTGGGCATCATGTCAATAAAATGAACCGGGGTATCGATGACACTACCTCTGTCCGTTATTCCATCAGGCCAGTAAGCAATAAGGGGTGTTCGAATACCACCTTCATGACTGTACACTTTTGATTTTCGAAGCGGAGTATTCGCCACATTAGCCCAATCCGGTCCCAATGATGTCCAACGGGTTATGCTTCCAATGGGGCCGGAATCCTCCATTGTTACGACCTGATGAGCAGCTCCATTATCTGAAGCAAAGAATATAAGTGTATTATTTTCAACACCAAGCAATTTTATTTTTTCAAGTATTCGACCAATTTCCCGGTCTAAATAGTCAATCATGGCCGCATAAACCGCCATTGTACTATCAGCAATAAGCTTTTCACTTTCAGAAAGAGAGTCCCAATCCCGATGAGTAGCTTCCGACAGTTTGTAATTATCGCCTAATAATCCGATTTCCTTCTGTTTTTGGAACCTTGCTTTTCTAATAGCTTCAAAACCCTCCATGTACTTTCCCAAATATTTTTCCATTTCCTCCGGCCATATTTGAAGTGGATCATGCGGCGCCAGATGTGCGAGATAAAGGAAAAAAGGCTTGTCTTCATCTTTATATCGATCGAGTCGTTCCAGCGCATAATCCGTTATAGCCGTAGTGACGTAAAAGTCTGGTGATTCCGGTGTGAAAGGCGCATATAATACACCTTCATGTATCCATTTACGCGGATATTGATGCTCTTTTCTTGCCGGCATTCCTTCACCGGACCTTTGATCACCCGGATTGAAATAATTGCAGCAACCATCTCTGAGACCGGCATAGTCAAATCCAAAATCATGCGGATCTTGTGTTCCATGATGTTTTCCAGTCCAAATGGTTCTGTATCCAGCCTTCCGAAACATTTCTCCCAGGGTAATCGCGCCTTTTATATCACGTGGCCCAGAAACCATGCCTACCTGATGAGGATAAGCCCCGGTTAGAAGCGCAGCCCTTGTTGGGAAGCAGACCCCATGGTTGTAAGCTTGTGTAAAGCGAATACCATTAGCTGCCAGTCGATCAAGATTTGGAGTTTCAATCTCTGCGCCATAACTACCGATATCGGAAAAGCCAAGATCATCTGCAAGAATAAATATGATATTTGGCCTTGAGCCGGATAATGAGTTCTGCGGCTCCGTTTTTGTTTTCAGAGATTTATGTAGAAAAGCGGCAAGCACGATCAAGGCAACCGTCATTCCTAGAAGAATGGTGACCACAACCTGATGTTTCAAATTGCACTTTGGGATGTACATCGATACCCTCTATATTTTATATTTATCAGGCAAAAACACTTTATTTCCGGTTCGGGATGCTTCCTCATTAAATTTATTGCTCTGGACACATTCATAGGAGAATTGAACATCACCGGAATATTTAAAAACCAGAGAGAAATTATCATGCACTTCTCGTCCGTCTTTAAAGAAATTGAGACTGCCGCTGCCTATAACTGATTCAGGCTCTGAATCCATAAGCCAATTGGCAATGATGAAATGGTGCGATCCCAATTCGGTAACCATTCCTCCGGAGGTTTCCCAGTAAAGACGCCAATTGCGAACTCTGTCTTCCGGTGTTCCTCTTCCTCCAGGCACATCATAGCACACCCAGTCCCGGTTTCTTGTCCACCAGATCCACAATATGGTAACGGGCCCGATTTCTCCATTCTGGATCATTTCTATACCTCTAATGCAAACAGGGTTAAACAATTTTTGATTGCCAACCAGCATAATCTTACCCGAATGGATGTAAGCGTCATACATTGCCCTGAAATCATCAAGGGTTCACGCCATTGATTTTTCAACATATACATGCCTGCCAGAGTCGAGTGAATCAATGGTCATTTGGGCATGTTCGTTTAAAGGAGTCGTAATAACCACTAGATCCATGGGTACCTCATCATACATTTTTCGGTAATCATGAAAACCACTTGCATTATCATCAGCAAGTCGCAATGCGCGGTCAAGATGGGGCTTGTGGTTATCACAAACGGCTACTAAATCCAGGTAAGACTGACGTTTATGTCGTCTGAAATGCAACATCAAAGTGCGTCCGCGTGAACCGATGCCAATGAATCCAACACTTATGCGGTCAGTGGGTTTTGTCCGTGAACAGATGGACTTTTGAAGATATGCAACCAGGGCATATTTGAAGCCAATGTAGTAGTTCCGGCAAGTCCGGACAACAATGAAAGAAAATCCTTTTTGGTGACAAGCGATTTTTTTCATTGAGGATGTGTTGATTTAGTTGAAAAATGCATGATTTGGTACACTGACATCAGAAGCCTTTATAATCTGGGCTCCCATCCGGGTTCATACTGCCTGCTCCACATGCTCATGGCTTCCTGGTCTCCAATTATTCTTCCATTTTGTGGATTTACATTCAGAGATCGACCGATGAATTGAGATATATTTCCAAGATGTAACGGAAGTACACTAACTTGTCCGCTTTCAATCGGTGAATGTAATTTGGTGCCTTGTTGAATGGATGAAGCAAAATTATGGACATGTTCGTCTGTAATGCGTCCGGCACCGATGGTATCCAGCATATCTACCACGCGATCTTCTCTGGTATGACGTTCGATTTCTTCATTGTCCAGATTGTACAAAATGTAGCCGTCACGATCGAGCAGGGCCGTACCCTCGGTTCCATTGATCACGGTTCCGCGATTTCGGTTCCAAATCTGGAATCCATTACAGCTCCTTCCTTCCCAGTTGATTGCTTTATTCCCAGGAAATTCGAACATCACATTTTGGGTGTCATAAAACTCCCAGTCATCGTCAAAATGAAAACGCCCGCCGGAAGAGGTGATTTTATTGGGTAAATCAACTCCCAATGCCCATCGTGCTATATCATATTCATGGGTACCGTTATTAAGCAATTCACCGGTCCCCCACTTCCAGAACCAGTGCCAGTCATAATGAAGAATATTGTCCCGGTATGGTGTTCTTGGCGCCGGCCCTTGCCAGAGTTCATAATCAAGCCATTCAGGCACCGGGGCGATCTTTCCTTTTCCAATTGAACCGCGCGTATTGGCATAGAAGGTCTTTGCATAATAAGCATTGCCAATGGCTCCATCATGGATTTTTTTGATCGCCTCCTGCAACTCCCTTGAAGACCGGTTTTGATTGCCCATCTGCACCACTTTGTTATATCGTTTTTGGGCGCGCACAATCAATTCGCACTCCGCCGGATTATGACTTGCCGGTTTTTCAACGTAAACATGCTTGCCGGCCTGCAAGGCCATTATGGTTGCAGCAGTATGCCAATGGTCGGGGGCTCCGATTACCAGGGCGTCGATATCCGGATCATCCAATGCTTTTCTAAAATCTGTTCCTGTTTCTGGTTTTCGGCCCTGTAATTCCGCAATAGCATCAGCTTGCTTGGACAGAGGACGACGGTCTACATCAAATATTGACTTGACCACAGTTTCATTGACATTTGCAAAAGATCTTGCAAGAGCTGCTGAGCGTCTTTGAGCGCCCATAACGGCAACCACTACCTGGTTATTAGGACTACTTTTCCCACTGGAAAGACCAAGAGGCCCCGTTAAACCTAAAGCCGTACCCGCAAGTATCGATTTTTTTACAAAACTTCTTCTGCTTATATCTGTTTTTCCATTTTCCATATTCATGCAATTTTATATTTAAGCAATGTGATATTGTCGAGACTTTGATTTTTTTAAATTTATAAAACCAGAGCAAGTCAATTATGTTGAAATGCTTCTATCATCACTTTCATTTTTAAAGTAATCATTCTGTACGCA
>PWOE01000105.1 GCA_003557585.1 Candidatus Nealsoniibacteriota bacterium
GGAGGCATAGTCGGTGTCTTCGACCGGATCGGCCAGCATCATGCGTCGCTCCGATTCGTAGCTGAGCAGGACTGAGAGGGAGCGCGGAACAACGAACCAGCTTGAGAATATCAATCGCTTGGTCATTCGCTGAGCATCCTCGCGATCAAAGGGACGTCCCAGGCGGTAGTAGGGGAGCGATGGGGCGAGCCAAAGCATTTGCCAGGAGCCGTTGTCCAGGAGCTCGCTGGTAAGTCGACGCACGCGCGGGTTGGCCGGGTCGATCGGTTCGTAGGCCTCCATGCGATCCAGCGGCAGCAACTGGTTCCGGCCCTGGCGAAGGCGCTCGCGAAGGGCCGGTTCGAAGTGGGGCATTTCGATTCGCTGTCGGAAAGCCCGCTTGAGCTCGTAGTTTTCCATGAAGTTGAGCAGGTAAGGGGCGGACTTCCAGTACTCGATGACCGAACCCCGCTCCAGGAGACGGGCAATGCGTTGAACGTGGGTGTAGGCCTGGACGTCGATCTTGGTAAGGGTTGCGTGGCCGTTGTGGACTTCGCGCAACATGCCGTCCCGATTCTGCGTGGCGGAGAGACGTTCGGTCCGGGCCATCACCCGGCGCAATTGCCGTTCGATTGCCTCCTTGGTTTCATGGAGCGGCTGGTGATTCTCCTCGCCGACCTGATACAACTGCTTTCGGTATTCGCGAAGGAGGTTTTCCAGTTTTCCGGTGCGACCGTCATCATTAAACAGAAACCGCAGGGTATCCAGAAAGTCGGCATAGTGATCGTCCTCCTGTTCGCCGCTTACCGTGTACATCTTGTAGGGGGTCGCGGAAAGGAGAAGAACGCGGGCGTTTTCCCCCTCGAACAAATGGCGGGCGAGGTGGCCGGCGTCGCTTTCGCTGCGAAGGAGATCCTTGAATCGCTGAAACTCGTCCAGGACGATCAGGTCCGGCTTGAGGGCTTCGATGCAGGTGGCGGCGAGCAAACCGCGGAGTTCGCCGATAAGCGTGTTCCGCTCCTGGCGGAGTGCGGACGATATTTTGTGCTGGCCGCGTCCCCGAAACGCTTTGCAAAGGTCGCGAAAAATTCGGCGGTACGGAATGCCGCCTTCCAGACGCGTCTGGCGGTCGTGTGCCTTGAGCTTTTTCACAAAGGCCTTTTGAAGGCCGGGGTCAATAAAGCGTTTCGGGTCAGAATACCGAATCGAGTCCCGGAACCGCTTTCGGTCTTTATTGCCTTCCAGCACGTTCATGGCCGCGATGCCTTCGGTCAGCCGCGGCCATGCGCGGCGAAGGAGCCAATACAGCATCCATCGTTCTTCGGATGTGCCGAGATTGGAGCGCAGGTTGAACGAGGTGCCGGGGGTCAGGGCAATGAAGTTGAGTCGGTTCTTTTCGAGATGACGTACCTCCATCGGAAGCAGGGTCAGGCGGGAGGCTGTTTGAAACGCCGCATCGCGGGCGATATTGAGACGGTTGATGTTCTGGCGAGCGATTTCCGCGTTGGAGCAGATATAGGCGATGTCGATCCGGTCCTTGCGATCCCAGAGACGGTCGACGACACGGGCGATCACCCCGCGCGCGACCATGGTCTTGCCGAGACCGACTTCGTCGGCCAGCAGAAACCGGTCCGTTTTCCGGTTTTGAAAAAGCTGATCGAAGATGTATTCAACGGTCGCACGCTGAAAGTCTTTCAATGTCCCCAGGATTTCGGAGACGTCGGGGCGGGCGGGATCGGTCATCGGGACACCTCCTTTCGGGCTTCCCAGATCGTCCTCCACAGATCGGCGAATCCGTCGGGTAACAGCGCGCGGCCTTGCTCGTGGCGCGAGAGATCTTCTACCAGCCGGTCAACCTGATCGAGCCGTTCGGGCTGGTGTTCCAGCGCTCTGAGGATCGGTTCGAGCAGTGGCAGGCCTAGTTCGGTGCGGGGGTCGCCCTGATCACCGTTGTGGTCGGGATCGATAGCGCCGATGGCTTCTGTCATTGCACGCAGGTCGTGTTCGTCCTCGGCCAGGAGCATCAGAAGGTAGCGCAGCAGCTGTTCCCGGCTGGCCAGCAATGCGGTGAGGAGGCGCTCATTGCGGTCTTCGGGGGCGCCGCGAAGGGGCAGATTCAAGACGAAGGAAGTTTTATGGATGGCCTTGCCTATGCGAACCTCCACCTCGAATACCACGAAAGCTGAAATGGCTTCGAAGGAAGCCGGTTCAAAGACGGCTCCGGTTTTCCCGAACGTGTGGTCCAATGGAGCGGCCTGATGGGTGAGCCGGATTGGACGGCAGTGGATGGAAACACCGTCGGCCGGTACCGTTCCCGTTCTCTCGGAGCCCTGACGAATGACGAGCCGGTAGTTATTTTCGGAGCCGCGGCTTTCCAATGGTTCGACTTCTATGACAAGCCCGGCCTGCGCGATTTGCCGGCGGGCACAGTCGGCAAGCCGTTCGGCTTCGCGGCCGTCCGGGTCCGTAACGACGGGCTCCGACGGGCGGTGGTAAATTTCGAGCAGATCGTCGAAGTGGACCGCTTTGGTTTCGTCTTCGCCGCGGTTATGTTCGGGTCGAACCATCTTGTTTACGCCAATAAGCCGTCGCGGTCCGCGCAGTTCCACCAGGAATTCGATGTTGCGGGAGAAGGCGGCGGCGGTTGCGTTGGCCGAGCCGGTGAAGACATGCGTTTCCTTGCCGCAGTCGGCCACGTAAATCTTCGCGTGCAGGCCCGTGAGTTCTTCTGCGGCTTCTCTGTCGCCCACGGTATCGAGCTGGGGCGGGGTGTCCGTTCCCTCGGTCTCCTCGGACTCAAACTTCCCCGTCGGTTCTTCGGCGGCCGGGAGAAGCAGATAGGTTTCGAAACGGTCGGTGGTTTTGGCGGAAAGCTCGTCCAATGCATCCCGGCGGGAGACGAGGATCGGTTTCTGTCGACTTGTCTCCAATTGCCCGAGGGGGTTATCCGACAGAAACGGGGAAACCACAAGGAGCCGGTGCATATCTTCGGGGAAGGGCCAGTTGGAGCCCTCGTCCAATCCCAGCGGCCAGAAGCCGTAATCCTCGAAACCCTCCGGCGGCTCGAAGTCGACGCGCCGAAGCTCGTCCGCCACCTGCCGGCACGCTTTGGGTACGTCGCGGGCAATATCGCGGATCGCAAGCCCGGGCAGCGCCCCTACGAATTCCCCGAGCCGGCGATTGCGGCTGAACCCCCGCTTCCGATGCGAGGCCAGATCTCCTTCCAGAACGAGCATTGTGTCCCACGAACGATCGAAGGTGAGATTGCGGCTCCCGCAAAGGAGACGGTACCGAACGGCGGGTTCGTAGGCTTGGTTGTCGGGATGGTCGTCCGGGAGGGA
>PWOE01000057.1 GCA_003557585.1 Candidatus Nealsoniibacteriota bacterium
AGAGTACTCAACAGAGAGGCTATGGTGCGACTTATTTTTATTTTTTCCAGGAGGTTGCAGAGGGGAACCATCAGGAAGGTAAATAAAATTGCAAATATGAAGGGAATTAAAAACTGAGCGCCCCAATAGAGAAAGATGACAATGAGCAGGGCAAATAAGAGAATCCTATTGATTTTTGTCAGTTGATTCATGTTTTTTGGCAATTATTCGCAAAATGGCAATGTCGCATTTTGCATTATTCATTTTAACGGCTGGCTATCAAAAAAAACCTATATTCTTTGTGGTTTTCTTTGTGACCTTAGTGTCTTTGTGGTGAAAAAAACCACAATGGCACCAAGAAGAACATAAAGAATACGACACTGATAACTGTGACGTACAGGATTTCTGATCATATAACCCTGCACCATTAATCCATACCGGCATTAAACTTCCCGGTTTCCTCCCGGAATAAAGTGCGACCACTATTATCGAAAGCAACAATATGCGAATTTGCGATTCCGGCTTTCATTTGCTCAGCCATCAAGAGCCTGTCCAGGGGTGCCTGCGTGGCTGGTAAATGCGATTGGTTAATAACGAAATATGGCTGCCAGCCCTGTTTCGGAAGGCATTTTATCTTTAGGAAGCACCATCACCCGCCCCCCCATCTTCATGACCAATTCTCCCATATCATCAAGCAGATCATCTACTCTCGGATTTTTCATATCTTTTTTCTGCGTATTTCCCGTCACCAGGTTTGTTACCCTGGCTGCAATAATACGATCGGCTTCAACAATAAGTGTATCAACCCGCCCCTCAACTGCGGCTACAGCCACTTCCTTGTAGTCATCGCTGCCTTTGCCATTTGCCCTTGACTGCTCAAAACGGTCAGCCAGGCCGTCAAGTTTCAGGTTATACTCGGGTTCCATTATTTTCCAGGCCATTTTTGCAAGTTGATCCGGCGAAACAGATGAAGGATTTATAGCAATTCCATTGGATAGCAACAAAGGATTTTTATTTACCTTATGAAAAAGGTTGTGGTGTTCGGGCAATGCAGCAAGAATAAGAGGCCAGCCTGCAGGCTTCGAATAGTGTTCATGAATCGCATTCGCAACCACACGAAAAAACCGCTCAGCATCTTTTTCGGTTTCTTCCTTATTGCCACCATGTCCATGATGCATAGTTGAGCTTTCTCCCCCTACACCGCCATAAGAAGCTGTCTTTGATTGTTTCTCGGTCAATTCACCACCAAGCGCTTCTGTTATGGTTTTTGGAGTGCCGGCACTGAGTTCAACTTCTGAAAGTGAGTGACGGTTGCCTTCAAAAAGTTGGATATCATGAAGGGTTAAACCCAATAAATGGAAATGGTCGAGCGATTGCAAATATTGCCAGAGCGGTTTGGTATGGAAACTGTCGGCCACCATTGCCAGTTCTTCAACCGATTTATGCAATCCTATAACTTTAAAGATTCCTTTTGCACTAAAAACAGCCAGACCATCTTTTGTGTAATTCCAAATATCATTGTCATTAACAAGTGCTTCCAAAGGCTCCAGATATTCTTGTGCCTCACTGGCTGAATATTTTTGCATCAGTGATTTTTCCATTTCACTGACCAGGTTTCTAAACCTGATTGGATTTTTAATGTTTTCAGGGTGGGTTCTGCCGGTAGGCATATAAAGCGAAAGACAGGGCTCCTGTTCTGTTGACAGGAGCTCCTGAATCAATTTTTGTGTAAGAATTTCCATAGTATTTTATTCCGAATCTCTTTTATGAAATGTATTTTTGAACTCCTCGCGGTCATAAAATCCTTCAACATCATTCGAACTGTGAATGGTGTCATCTCCCTTATAATTGCGAATCACACCTAATTCGTATTCAAAATCAAGAACATCTCCTTTTTTGAAGCGTTTGATCTTCGCAAAAGTTGAACTATCGATCCGGGTGGTGGTCACCAATTTGTTTTTCTCATCTATAATTGCCATTCCAATGGGAATAATCAGGTGATTTTCCCCTTCCTTGTTTAAAAACGCATGAACGCCTTTGCTTGCAGAGGCTTGATACGTGTTGTGCCCGTCCTCTATCAACGACTCGTCAACTTCAACATCAAGATAAACTACGCGTTCAGCAATTTTATTTACCAGCAAATGATCCACCTTTCCAATGGTGCGGTCATTTGCATCTTTTACGTCCCAGCCCCGTACATCGATGTAATTTTTGGCCACTTTATAACCGGATAATTCGTCCAGGTTGAAAAGATTTTTGTTTGTGTCTGTCATCATTCTATTGTTTTAAAGATTAATCAATTCATTTTTTGAAGAAGATCAGAAGCTTTTTCAAAGAAATTCTTCACGGCATCCTTCTGATTAAGTGTAAGTACATCGGGATTAATGGATGCTGATGCACTTTTTAGTTCATCCACTTCAGCTGTTAACCCGGGATATTTAGCCAGTTGCATATTTTGCAATGCATTGGTTAAAATATCAGCCGCATTTCTAATGTTATCTGCATGTGTTGTTTCATAAGGATCTATTGTAATCATTTTTGCATATTCCTTGACCTTTTCTAAATCTGCATGAACTTCATATCCAACCTCATTGGCTTTGGATTTTGTAGCATCAACTAGTTTTAGCAGTGCTTCATTTGTATATGCATGGTCCAGGCCCATCTTTCCCTTGCTGTCTTCTACGAAATTTACATATGCCGCAACAGTGCCGTTATTTTCTTCTACCCCGGAGAGGTCAGGTTCGCTCGTATCGGGGATGTAACTTGATTCAGTTACTTCCGCAGTTACATCTGCAGTTGTTTCCGCAGTTGTTTCTGCAGTTGTTTCTGCAATATTTTTTCCGGTATCATGAAATCCCAGAAAATATACAAGCAATGCAACTATGACAAGGCCTGCGAGAATCCACGGCCAAATCTGTTTTTTCTGTTCAATTTTAATTTCTGCCATAATAATTGTCTTTTACTTTGTTAATATTGAAAGTACAAAAGTGAGGATATTTAGACTGACAAGTATTACATAACTTTTGTAAAGGTTTACATGATTCACACATTCCATTAAAGTTTCAAGTTTGCATGGTGCTGATCTTTTAAGAAAAAATGTCATTACTGATTCATGGAATGATATTTTTTGAGTTATACTTTAAAGGAATCTGACCCCTTGGCGCAAAAGGTAGTGTATAAAGAGTTTTTTTTGACCAAAATATGTGAATGATGTAACTCTTCGATGTAATAGTGTAATATTATTTACGGTTTGAACCTGACCTTTGTATATTGGGATGATATACATAGTAAATCAAAAATCATCATGAAAAAGCCAACAGTGAAAGACAAGGAGGTA
>PWOE01000128.1 GCA_003557585.1 Candidatus Nealsoniibacteriota bacterium
TGCAAATGATTGTTGAAAGATTTTCTGACGAAATGCCTGGGTCGTTTATTGAAAATAAAACCCATTCTATAGCTTTTCACTATAGACGAAGTGAACCTGATATGGTCTCTGTGAAGTTACCTGAACTTAAAGAATCCTTACGTAGTATTATTGGTAATCAACCTATAGAAATCCAAGAAGGCCATCGTGTTCTTGAAATTAAAGACCAACGCATGAACAAGGGTCAAGCCGCATTATCTTTTAGTAGTGAAGAAAATTATGATTTCATTTTTCTAGCGGGGGATGACACAACAGACGAAGATATGTTTAAAACCCATGCTGATCAGTATACTGTGAAAATCGGGTATGGTGATACAACTGCGAAATATCGTCTTAAGAAACCTAAGGATTTATATGCATTACTACAAACCTTTATTAATTATACGAAATAATAATCTTTAAGTTAACTATATAAAAAAAGACATTTTATATGTCTTTTTTTTGATATTAGTTTATAATTTCGTGTGTTTTTAAAACATTTTCTAAAGCATCTAATAACGCTTCTGCATTATCGCCAGGAACACCAATTTCAAACTCTGCATCTTGGCCGATACCTAATGACATTAAAACCATTATTGATTTTAGTGTGAAATCTTTATCTTTGTAAAAAATTCTTATATCTTCATCAAATGTACTAGCTTTTTGAACCAATAATGACGCGGGTCTTGCGTGTAACCCTGCTTCATCTATTACTTTAAATCGTCTTTTAACCATTGTTTTCTTCCTCTTCTAAACGTTTTAACACTTCTGCTTCATCTTTGTATGATAAAACTTCTAAGGCTAGTGTTTGAGCCTTTTTAAAATCCATTGATCGTATAGCTTCTCGGCTTTTTAATATGCTTGAAGGACTCATTGAAAATTCATCAAGTCCAAGCCCTAACAAGATAGGCAATGCTTTATATTCTTGGGCCATTTCACCGCACATACCCGTCCAAATACCAGCTTCATGAGCCGCATCAATTACCATTTTTATCATGTTTAATATGCTTGGGTGAAATGGTTGATATAAATACGCTACGGTTTCGTTCATACGATCGGCTGCGAAGGTGTATTGAATTAAGTCATTTGTGCCAATGCTGAAGAAATCACAGTGTGCTGCTAAGTGCTTAGCGATAAAAATAGTTGATGGTATCTCAATCATGATACCTACTTTATAATCCCCAATTGGTGTGTTTTCTTCTATGAGTTCTTTTTCACAGTTTTTCAGAACTTTTTTGGCCTCGATTAACTCATCAACTGTTGCGATCATAGGAAACATAATATGAAGATCCCCGTAATAACTTGCTTTTAAAAGTGCTCTTAATTGGGTTTTGAAAATTTCAATTTCTTCCATGCATAATCTTACCGCTCGGCACCCTAAGAACGGGTTCATTTCTTCGTTCATTTCTAGATAATCAAGCTTTTTATCGCCACCAATGTCTAATGTGCGAATAATGACTTTTTGATTCGGCATAGATTCTAAGACTTTTTTGTACGCTTCAAACTGTACTGTTTCACTTGGCATAGAACTTGAATTCATGTATAGGAACTCTGTTCGATAAAGTCCAACGCCTTCTGCACCGTTTTGCAAGACAGAGTCTATATCTTCATCACTACCAATGTTTGCGGCGATTTCAACTTGGTGTTTATCTTTTGTTATACTTTTTTCGTTAACAAGGGTTTTTAGTCTTTGTTTCTCTTTTAGAAACTCAGTTTGTTTTTCTTTATACTCTTCGCATAAAGCAGGTTTTGGATTAATGAAATACACTCCAGTTAACCCATCAAGCACCATTAAATCATCTTGATTAACTTGTGATACTATTTTTTTAGCACCTACAATAGCAGGGATTTCTAACATTCTTGCCATAATTGCACTATGGGATGTTTTTCCACCGATTTCAGTTATAAAGCCTTTAACATACTGTTTATTAAGTTGTGCTGTATCACTCGGTGTTAGATCATGTGCAACTACGATAACATCAGAGTTAATACTAAGAGGATTCGGCAGATCAATATCGAGCAGTTTTGCTAAAACACGCTTAGATACATCTTTAACATCTGCGGCGCGTTCTTGCATGTAAGCATTGTCTTCCATACTTTCAAAAAGTGAAATATATTTTTTTGTGACGATGTCATAAGCATATGCTGCGTTATATGATTCACTTTCCATGGTTGTCTTTACTTCATTGAATATCTCAGGATCTTCGATAATTTGTATATGCGCATCAAAAATCGCAGCTGATTCAACTCCCATAGTTTTTTGTGTATGATCACGAATAACAATGACTTCTTCAACGGCAGTTTGCATAGCCTTTTTTAAGTCGCTTAGGGCTTCTTCTACATTTTTTATTACGGTTTTTTCGGTTTTAATTTCAACCGTTTCAAACTTAAATACTTTTGCGATTGAAATACCTTCACTTGCAGGAATAGCTTTATTTTCCATTTTATTCTCCCCTTAAATGTCTATCGTAGGATAAAATTTGTTTTAATGTTACATCATCTGAAACTATTGTATTAACATAGCCGCCTTTTAAGAACGCGTACATTGCTTTGTATTTTATCACGCCACCTGCGACAAGAAATATTTTATTCTTACGAATGCTCTCTGTTTGAATACCAATTACGTTATCGTTTATTTTATGTTTGATAAACTCTCCGTTTTTATCAAAGAACCGGGCACATAAATAGCCGATTCCACCTGCTGATTTTATGGTATCTTGAGCACCTTCATCCACATATGTATCCCATAATTTTTGGGGTAACTTAGAGTTTACTACACCAAGTCCAGTTATGATCAAATCACATTCATCACTTTTTTTGAGGGTTTTTTTAATCATTGGGTTATTGATTAACGCGTTTCGAACTTGTTCATCATCAATAAACACCGGTGCGGGTAAGGGATAGAATAACCCATTGACTTTTTTACTCATATCATAACCTATACTTAACATTTCAGGACGTTCGTCGCGGTAATTAACAGCACCAAATAGTTCTACAACTTCAATGTTTTTAAATGTTTTCGGTTTAAATGCATCGATGGTTTTTTTTACAGTACGTCCCCAAGACAACCCGATTGTCATTTCATCATGTAAATGGTATTTTAACTCGCTGGCTGCAGCTTTTCCTAATTCTGTAATAGTATCATCTTCGCTTTTCATAGTTTTAACGACAATTACATTTTCAACCCCAAATGTTTTTGTGAGGGCACGTTTTATTCTTGAATAGGATTCAGATTCATAATTAATCTTTATATCAACAATATTTTCTTCGCGTGCTTTTTGTAA
>PWOE01000111.1 GCA_003557585.1 Candidatus Nealsoniibacteriota bacterium
CATGACAATACTCGCCAATAATCCAAGCACCGCGATGACAACTAAAAGTTCAATGAGAGTGAATCCTTTGTTTGGTCTATCAAAAATTCCCACAACCTGTCTTAATCAGTTTTTTAATAGTTTTTTTAGGTCAAAAACGATCTTTTTTAGATTGCACTATAAGTTCGTACAGAAGTATACTGGTGCCCGGGGTGGGATTCGAACCCACAAGCCCGTTAAGGCAAAGGATTTTAAGTCCTTCGTGTATACCGTTCCACCACCCGGGCATAGCTGGAGGCGTCGGTGGGAATTGCACCCACGTATATCGGTTTTGCAGACCGATGCCTTGCTACTTGGCTACGACGCCAATTAAATTAGTCCCGTGATATCTTCTTCTTCTTCAATGTAAGACAAGATGATATCTCCTTCTTGTATCGTGACATTGCCCTCATAAAGTATACCACATTCTTCATTGTTAAAGGCTTTCTCCGTGCCCTTTTCTCCTTTCTTAAGATTGACGATTTTACCTTTGCCAACAACTTCCTCTTCTTCTGTTTCAGGATTCTTTCTAAGAATCTCTGTCATTGATTTAACTCTTACTTCTCCTTGAATCACTTTACAGCCAACAATCTGTCTCTTTTTGTCTTTAATAAAGAGTGCCTGAACTTTAGCTTTACCAAGATTTTTTCTCTCTATGCGAGGATTAATTACTTTTTCCATTAAGTTTCTAACTCTCTCAACTAACTCATATATCACATCAAAGTTCGTCACTTTGACATTATCTCTCTCGGCGATGTTTACAACACTATTCGGCACTTTCACCCTGAAACCAAGAACTTCTGCCTCGGCCGACTTAGCCGATTTTACATCAGATTCATTAATATCACCAACTTCTGATTTAATTATCCTCAAAGAGACTCTCTCTTGCGGAATCTCTTGGAGCATTCCCTCAAGAGCTTCAATTGATCCCAGGAAGTCGGCTTTAAGAACTAGATTAACAACTTCCTCATTTAATTGATCCTTGCTCAAGAGATTACTCGTCTTCTTCTCTTTGGTTTTACAAAAATCTTTGGCTTCTTCTGGATTATCAAAATGCTTAAATTCTTCACCAACTGAGGGCACTTTGTCAAAACCAAAGATAGAGGTTGGCATAGAACAGCCTGCTTCATCAATTGAGTCACCTTTGAAATCATGTAGAGATCTTATTTTAGCTATTGCCGATTTAGTAGCAATAATATCTCCCTTTCTTAATGTTCCATTCTCGACAATCAATGTCGCTGTCGGTCCCTTAAGTGAATCTAAATGAGATTCTACAATAACGCCTAATGCAGGAGCAGAAGGATCTGCCTTGAATTCTTCCATCTCAGAGACAAGAATTATCATCTCTAAAAGATCTTCTAGTCCCTGCTTTTTTATTGCTGAAACCAAAGAGCTCGGTACTTTGCCTCCTAAAGATTCTAAATATATCTCTTTCTCAGCTAATTGCTGAGTAACTCTCTCTGGATTAGCTTCTGGTTTATCAATCTTATTTATCGCTACTATTAAAGGAATCTCTGCCTTCTTTATATGTTCAATCGCTTCTTCTGTTTGAGGCTTGACTCCTTCATCGGCTGCAACAACAAGAATAGCTATATCGGCAACCCTTGCTCCTCTTGACCTCATTGAAGAAAAAGCTTCGTGGCCTGGAGTGTCAATAAATGTAATCTTCTTGCCTAGATGATCGACTTCGTAAGCGCCGATATGTTGAGTTATGCCTCCAGATTCCTTGTCAGTGATTTTCAATCCCTTGATAGCTTCTAAAATAGAAGACTTGCCATGATCTACATGACCCAAAATGACAACCACTGGTGCTCTTTCTATTAAATTTTCTTCTTTTCTAATCATTTCTTCTTTTTACTATCAATTCTTTTAAAAAACTCTTCTTTGTTAATAGCCATCTCTATCGCTCTCTCTTCTTCTTGGGAAAGATTGTAAGGAGATTTACCATTCTCTATCGGTTTTGCATAGACACTACTGCTGTTGCTGGTATAGAAGCTGGTGATAATAAAGCCATCATCATTGTCATCAAGAACAGCCAAAGAAAAGCTCTGGTCTCCTCCAGTTCCTGAAAATGGGTTAAATCTGACCATGCCTATCTTTTGCAAACTCTTTTTGCTCTCTTTCTTCTCTTGATCCAAGTCATTTTTCAATGACTTAACTTCTGCTCTCAGTTTCTTGATAGCTGTCAATATCTCTTCTGGAGTCTCAATTCTCTCCTTTTTCTTCTTGAAAAACATATTTTCTAGTTTATGAAAGATAACATTTATAGGCCTAAAAATCAATGCGCCCCGAAGAAATCAGGACGCATTTAGCTTAATCTATATCTATTTCTTCTTTATTTTTATTTTAACTGTTTCTATCTTCTTTTGGGCATCTCTATTTTCAGTGCTCTAAAATTTAACCTCTTAAAACTCTCCAAGAAAACAACGAACAAATCTCAGATTCATTTTAGAAGGTTCCGTTCCAAGAGACTCTTCAATAATTCTTCCGTTTAAGAAATTGACTCCCCAAGCGTCAAATGGCCCACTTTGATTTGCTGACCAATAAGTTCCGGCTCCAGCATATTTATCCCATTCTTTTATATCTAAACATAGCTCATGAGGAGAGTCGCACTGTTCTGGGTCCCAACCACAAATTTCTGCGCCAAAATCCCATAGCTGCTCTCCTGGCGCACAATATCTTCCTTGCTTGCTTTCTTGATAGGGCAATCTCCAGCCACTAGAAAAACCCGCGTAATTCAAGGTTGCGCAAGCATTGCAAGCATTAAATCTCTCCATCTCGTCTCTTGGTATCTCGTTGCAATCATCTGTGCCATACCTAGCAACAATGTCTGACTTCTCTTGCCACTCAGACAAAGTCTCGCCATAGTTTCTAGCCCATACAAAATTAGTAACCTCTCTGTCTATAAAGTAATCTGCTTTTAATTTATCTTCGCTCATTCTGTAATCAAGAGTTATCGTCCACATATTGTTATTGCTATCACAATAAACAGTGTCTCCATTTAACTCTGACGCTCCTGGATTGTTAGAGCAATAAGAGAGGGCCTCTTGTCTATTATCTTGAACCTCTCCCTGAAACTCCCTTTCCCTGTATTCTTCTAGTCCCATCTTACCTACAAAAAAGAGAGCAATGACAAGAACTAGAATTCCTGCAAAAACAACCTTTTTCTTATTATTTTTCATAATTATTTTTTAGTTATTATCTTTGTGGTGTTTGTTGGAAAAAGTCAGAACTCATTTCGAACAAAATCCCGAATGATCGGCTCGCTTCGCTCGCCGGAC
>PWOE01000161.1 GCA_003557585.1 Candidatus Nealsoniibacteriota bacterium
CAACAGGTCCTCCTTTAAACCTATTCACAATAATCTCTAGTATCTTTCTGTCTCCAGTCTCTAACCCAAGATTATCTATGCCTAGAAAATTTAAAGCATCTTCGGCAAAAGATTTATTAATTTTTTTTTGATTTTTGAATTCAGCAAAATCTCGCACTCTCTTTAATATTCGATTGGCGATTCTTGGAGTTAGTCTTGACCTCTTAGCTATAGATTCAATCGCTTCTTGGTCAATATCCATCTCAAGAAATTTAGAAGATCTTTTAATTATCTTTTCAATCTCTTTTTCTTTATAGAAATCGAGATGGAAGATAGCTCCAAATCTGCTTCTTAAAGGAGCAGAAAGAGATGACGGCATTGTGGTTGCGCCAATTAAAGTGAAAGAGGGAAGACTTAATTCCATGCTTCTAGCCATAGGGCCTTTACCGAGAATGATATCTACTTTGTAGCCCTCTAAAGCGGGGTATATAATCTCTTCGCAGACTTTGCTTAGTCGATGTATCTCGTCTATAAAAAAGATATCTCCCTGAGAAAGATTAGTTAAAAGGGCGATTAAGTCACCAGGTCTTTCAATCGCTGGACCAGAAGTTGTTTTTATATTAGAGCCAGTCTCTTCTGCAATGAGTCGAGCTAAGGTTGTCTTGCCAAGACCTGATCCACCACAAAGCAGCATGTGTTCACAAGAAAGATCTTTTCTCTTTTTTGCCGCTTCAACAATGACTCTGATATTCTTCTTTATCTTTTCTTGGCCGATATAATCTTGCCACTTTTTAGGCCTCAAAGTTATATCAAGTAGGCGGTCTTCTTTAGGGCTTGACAAATTTTTCATAGTGTTTATAATTGGAACATCATTAAAATAAAAGCCTTAGAGTTGGGGGTCCTTTAAGCTTCTTTTCAGCTTCGGGCAAATTCGGTTTTTCGCTGAATTGTTCCTCGAAAGAAGTTTTAAAGCTTTGAGTACCTAATTTACCTTAGTATTTGGGACCCCAGCTCTGGGGCTTTTTTTATTCAAAAACAACTCTGTCTATCTCTTCTAATGTTGTCTTGCCTTCCAAGACTTTAATTAAGCCATCTTGATACATAGTAATCATTCCCTTCTTGATAGCACTCTTCCTTATCTCAGAAGAAGGCGGAGCAGAAAGAATGAGGCTCTCCATCTCGTCATCAACAACAAGCACCTCAAATAGACCTAATCTACCCTTGTAACCAGAATCGTTACATTCATCGCAACCTTTTGCCTTATAAATCTCCTTCTTTTGAGATAAATCTATATTTTTTACATCTTTCAATGACTCTTGTATCTTTTGGTATCTATCTTGTGGGATCGATTCTTTTTGAGAACAAGAACAGACTTTTCTAACTAACCTTTGGGCAATAATGATATTTATAGCTGGAGCAATATTGTGTGGTTTTTCTCCTAAAGCTTGCAATCTAGCAATAGCGCTTGAGGCATCATTGGTATGAAGTGTAGTTAAAACAAGATGACCAGTGAGAGCTGCTTGAAGGGCTATCTGGGCAGTCTCCAAGTCTCTAATTTCACCAACCAGAATAACGTCAGGATCTTGGCGAACTATAGCACGCAGGCCATTAGCAAAATCATAACCTTTATCACTATTAACTTCTGTCTGAGATATGTTGTCTAAATGATACTCTACAGGATCTTCAATAGTAACAACCTTGACTTCAGGCTTTCTTATTTTCTTAAGGATTGCATAAAGAGTAGTCGTCTTTCCAGAGCCGGTAGGGCCAGTAACAACAATCATGCCATGAGGCTTTTTAATCTCTCTTTCAAGAAGATCTCTAGCATCATCCCTGAGTCCAAGCAGCTCCATCTCGACAAGAGCTTTGGGATTTAAAAGTCTCAAAACAACAGTTTCCCCATATTCTGATGGAAGAGTTGATGCTCTAATCTCCATTATCGCTTGCTGAGTCTCTTTTTTGTCATTGATTTCAGGAAAAGAGACAGAGAATCGGCCGTCTTGAGATTTTTGATTTATATTAAGTTTAATTCCAGAAAGTAACTTTATTCTAGATAGAATCGATTTATAGACATTTAAATCGATAACAAAGATGTCTTGAAGAAGGCCATCTATACGAGCTCTTATTCTCACCTCTTCTTCTCCAGGTTCTATATGAATATCTGAAGCATTCAAAACAACGCCTCCGCCGAGAATCGCTTCAAGTAATTGAGATGTATCGTCGAGAGAGATTTCATTCAAGAAATCATTTAAAAGAGAGACTGAGATAACTTTTCCTTTTAAATCCAAAAAGAGATTATCAGATACCTTTATCTCGCCTACAATCTTTTTTGATTTTTCTTCCATAAAGAATTAGAATAATACTACTATTAAAGTTATCTTAAATAGAGCAATCAGTCAATTAAATGGAAATCATAACCAAATCAGAACAAGAGACAAAAGAGGTAGCTCAAGTTTTAGGCAAAGAGGCTTTAACCATAAAGCAAGACAAGGCCTTGGTCTTTGTTTTGCAAGGCGATCTTGGCAGTGGCAAGACGACTTTTGTGCAAGGATTTGCCAAAGGATTAGGAGTGAAAGAGAGAATCTTGAGCCCAACCTTTGTTTTAATGAAGAGATTCAAAGCTAACTCAAGAGAGCTTTATCATTTTGATTGTTACAGGATTAAGAATGAAAAAGAGATTTTAAACTTAGACTTTAAAGAGATACTAGATAATCCAAACAACATCATTGTTTTGGAATGGGGAGACAAGATAAAGAAAATTCTTCCCAAGAAATCTTTTCTTTTAAAGTTCGCTTGCTTGAATCGAGAAGAGAGAAAAATCAAGATACAAGAGCTTTGAGAGTTGTTTGAAGTGTGATAATCTGGTAATTGATGGGCCCGTGGTATAGGGGTAACACACGTCCATGGCATGGATGAGTCCGGGGTTCGATTCCCCGCGGGTCCACAAATAATAATTATTTTGAAAAAGTCGTTTATTTAATTGAATGTTAAGATGTATGTCTTTGGTACCATGGAGACCATTTCGCGATCTTGACAATATCTTTGACGACGAAGAATTCTTTTCAAAAAACAGAGAGATTGCAGTTAATCTTTAAGAAACTCCAGATAAATTAGTTGCTGAAATCTATTGATGCTGAGAATATCAGTCTCGATGTTCTCGAGACAAAGGGCAGAGAAGAAGACAAAAAAGAAGAAAAAGATAGAGATTAAGCTAAATGCGTCCTGATTTCTTCGGGGCGCATTGATTTTTAAGCCTATAAATGTTATCTTTCATAAACTAGAAAATATGTTTTTCAAGAAGAAAAAGGAGAGAATTG
>PWOE01000087.1 GCA_003557585.1 Candidatus Nealsoniibacteriota bacterium
GAACTGGTTGTCGCGCGTCACGCCGGCCTGATTGTCAGCGATATTGAGCAGCACGGCATCGAACTCGATGACGACGAACTCGCTGTCGGCATCATCGTCATCGTTGTTGAGCGTACCCAGCTCGAAGGTCACGTTCGTTCCCGCGCCCAGTGGATCGCCGCTCACATTGACGTTGCCTGCCGGCACTTCGAAGGTCGGTGAGACATCTGGATCATTGCCGATGATCTGCGGGTTGGTGCCGATGGCTGCGTCATCGGAACTGATACCACTGTCATTGGCAACAAAGCCCAGCGTCGCGGTGCCTTCGAGATACTGCAGGCCCGGATCGAGCGCGTCGATCACGGTGAAGTCCGGTGCGGTCCCCTGCGGCAGTTCGATGGCCAGCCGGTAGGTCACGACTTCGCCTATGGCCAGGTCGTTGCCGGCAGTATGCGACTCGGAGGTCGCGGACACCTGCTTGAGGGTATCGACGCTGTCGATGGTGACCAGCTCGGAATCGTCGGCATCGTAGAGCCGCGCGCCATCGCCGTCGCTGGGGGCTCCCGGGGTGTCGGAACCGGTCGGGTTCGAGGGCGTTCCACCGTCCGGCAGCGAGGACCAGTCGACATTGGCGGTATTGACGAGCGTCGTACCCGGCACGACATCGAACGACAGCGTGGCCTGGTAAATGACACTCAGGGAACAGCCGATGGGCAGCGTATCGAATTCCACACTGACGGTATTGCCGGCCGAAGAGTCCGTGACGCCAGGCGAACCGCACCCGGACTGATTGGTCACGCTGACCGATGTTGTATCCAGTACGGCATTTCCAGGCAGGGCATCGTCGACGACGACATTGAAGGCGTCAGCCCGATCGCTGCCCGACAACACATCCAAGTCCACCTGGTAATCGATGACCGTGCCCGCCTGGCCTGTGGCCGGGCTGGCCGACTTGGCCACGGTCAGGGCCGGCTCGACGACACGGACGCGCTGGTCGTTGGAGTCGTCTCCCACCTGGCTGCCGTCGACACTGACGCGGAAGCGATTGTCCCGGTCGGTACCGGCGCTATTGCCACCGGTATTGAGTACCAGGGCGTTGAATTCGATGACGATCCACTCGTCGTCTTCACCGGTTTCGGCATTGACGATATCGCCCAGACTGAAGATCGGATTGGTGCCGCCGCTGAACGGTCCACCGCTGATCGCCGATGCCGGGATCTCGAACGACGGCGCCACATCCGGGTCGGTGCCCGAAATATTCAGACCGGCCCCACTGAGATTCGACGACGTGATGTCGCCACCACTGGCCGAGACGAAACCCACCGCGGCGGAATCGTCATCGAGGAACTGCAGGCCCGACGGCAGCAGATCCTCGACCGAAAATGCCGGGAGCGTGCCCCGCGGAATGCGCGTGACGAGTCGATACCGGGCAATCTCGCCGATGGCCAGCTGTGGCGGCGTGCTGCCATCGCTGGTATGGGCTTCGGAGGAGGCCACCAGCGACTTGTTCAGCTCGACAGAGGCCACCCCGATATCGGTGTCGTCCTCGATCGTCGGGAACTCCGGGCCATCGGGCTGCGATGTGTAGGCACCAACGGCAAAGTTGGAAAACTCCTGCTCGGGCTGCACGCCGACATCGACGATACAGATGTAATCGATGAACGCGACGTTCGTCTGGTCTGCCGGATCGGCCAGGCCGGGCAGCGGGTCGTCAAGCTCGAATTGGTCGTTGATATCGAACAGATCGCCGGTGAAGGCCAATGTCGACCCGGCCTGATTGGTGACGCTGTCCACCGAGCAGGCCGTCAGACCGGCCGGCACATCATCGAACAGGGTGACCTCGAAGGCCGGTGCGCTACCCAGGTTCTCCACCGTCAGGCGGAAGGTGATCTCGTCACCGGCCTCGACTTCGCTGATGCTGGAGTCCTCGGGAAACTCGCCCGGCGCGGGATCGATCACGCCATCGCCGGTGGTATCGATCACGCCCTTGGTCAGCTCCAGCGCAGGTGCCCCGACCTGGATCTGGACCGGTCCGGTGGATGCTTCCACGTCCCCGGGCGTATTGGCGGTGAATGCCTGAAGGATGTTGGTCAGAAACAGCCCGTCGGCAAACGGGTCATCGGTGACTGTGGCATGAATATCCACTTCGATGACCTGGGGATTCTCGGAATCCACATCGGGCCAGGCGATCTCAAGCGAATTCTGGGCAATGTTGGCGACGATGCTGTCGGGCGTAAAGCCCAGCGTGTCATTGGGCCCCAGGCAAACCCCGGCGCTGCCGGGGCAGTCGGCCGGATCAGTACTGAAGCCGGTATCCACATCCGCGACCTTGAGCACGGGCAGCGGCAGGAAATCAAGAAACTGGATATCCCGCGTGTCGCCGGAAGGAATATCCATGCGCAACCGGAAGACAACCGTGTCCCCGGGCTCGTAAAACGGCTGCTGGTTGACCACGGACTTGTCGATGGCAACCGGAACGATACCTACCGAGGCTGAGCTGTTCTCGCTACAGCCGAGTGCTCCTTCGACCAGATCGTAGTCGGCTACTACCGAGTTGGGCAGACTGTCATTGGCCAGCACGGGCTCACCGGTCTGGCGATACTCCTGCAGGACTTCGCCTTCGTAGCTCAAGGAAATGGCGCTGCCGGCATCGAACTGCGTATTGCCGGTTTCGGCCTGCCAGGCGGCGAGCAGATCCATGACCACCGTGGTGTCGTTGTTGACCGTGACAGCAGGGGTCAGGTCAATCGATGACCCGCCGTCGACGGAGAAGGTGACGCTGGCCGGATCGAACTCGACACCATCGCCGAGCACATCGGTGATCACCAGGTCCGAGACATTGCCGAAATCGGTCACCTGGATGGCATAGCTGTAGTTGATGGTCGCTCCGGGAGACGCCTGGCCCGGCGAGGCCGACTTCTGGATCGCCACGTGCTCGGCCGTGACCTGCGTGTCATCGAACAGCTCGGGCAGTTCGACGGACGTGCCGGCCTGATTGACGTAAGTGGCCGTCACGGAGGCATCATTGATGATCGGGCTGGTTTCACAAATGGATTCGTCGAGAATGTCGACGATATGGCCCGAATACGTCACCATGATATCGCCGCCACCGGAGCTGCCAACATTCTGGCCACACTCGACGACCAGCTGGCCTCCCGGGGTAACGCCCGCAGGCTCCTCGATCACACTGCAGTTATCGCCGGCGGCAATGGTCGCCGAACCCGGCTCATAGAGAAAGTCCGGCGGCAAGGTGTCGGCGATGGTGATCGGGTCGATGGTCGC
>PWOE01000098.1 GCA_003557585.1 Candidatus Nealsoniibacteriota bacterium
AAGCAATGTACAAGGAATAGTTGCAGTGGTACTAAAATACCGGCTTCCAGAGTCGGTGTTAAAAGAACAACAGATAGTTATTTTATGATTAAACTTGTTGTAATTTCGTTTCTCTGTCACATATAATCTTCTGTTTAACATTGGATGTTAGTTGACTGTCAAAATATTTTTTCATACTTTTGAAATTCAACCTAAAAATTCACATTTATGTCAAGACCCGTAACCTTATTTACCGGCCAGTGGGCCGATCTTTCCATTGAAACAATTTGCCAGAAAGCAAAAGAATTTGGCTATGATGGTGTTGAGTTATGCACTTGGGGCGATCACATGGAGATTGATAAAGCAGATCAGCAATATTGCGACAACCGAAAAAAGTTGCTAAAACAGCATGGTTTGGAGCTATATACCATTTCCACCCATTTGGTTGGTCAGTGTGTATGCGATCCCATTGATCAGCGGCACAAAGGGATTTTACCCGATTATATCTGGGGCGATGGCGATCCGGAAGGGGTGCGTCAGAGAGCCGCCAAAGAAATAATTGAAACAGGCAGAGTTGCTAAAAGACTGGGTTTAGATACTGTGGTAGGATTTACCGGCAGCCCCATCTGGCACCTTTTGTATTCTTTTCCCCCGGTATCAAAGCAGATGATTGATGACGGATTTCAGGATTTTGCCAAACGGTGGAAACCCATTTTGGATGAATACCAAAAAATGGGTGTAAGATATGCACTGGAGGTGCACCCTACTGAAATTGCCTTTGACATAGCCACCGCAAAACGGGCATTGCAAGCCTTGGATAACCATCCTGCATTTGGGTTTAATTATGACCCCAGTCATCTGGGTTACCAGGGTGTAGATTACGTAAAATTTATCTACGACTTTTCGGACCGTATTTTTCATGTCCACATGAAAGATGTTCATTGGAGCGATGGCCAGAAGGATATCGGTGTATTTGGCGGCCATACCGATTTTGGAGATAATAATCGTTTCTGGAATTTCCGCAGCATTGGAAGGGGACGAATCGACTTTGAAAGCATTATCCGGGCGCTAAATGATATTGGTTATGATGGGCCACTTTCCATTGAATGGGAAGACAGTGGCATGGATCGCGAAGCCGGAGCAGAAGAATCTTGTGCATTTACCAAAAATATTGATTTCAAACCATCGAATGTTGCTTTTGATGATGCCATGCAGAAAAAATGATACTGGATTCTAAATCAATCCTTCTTATAACGAGAGCAAACTTCGCATAACTGATAATGTCAATAAAATAAAAAAGCCCCATAAAAAACCTGGCCATTTACCAGGTTTTTTATGGGATTTCTGTTTCAGCTTTAAAATCTATTGATTTTGTTGAACGATAAGTTCGTTGTCGGGTTCGTATACCACTCTGAAACCAATACCTCTCATATCTGAGTACCACCAGAGACTTCTTGGTTGTTGGGGATCAGTTCTAAACCAGGCTTCACTATCGGTATGGTTACGGGCAGCTGATCTTAGGTCACCGGCATTGGATTCAAAACTGCCGCCTCTTATCACTCTCTCAGTTCCGGATTCAGGGCCGGCAGGGTTGGTTACTTCGTATGGAGTTTGTGCGTAAGCATCGGGGGCGTACCAGTCCGATGTGTATTCATATACATTACCACTCATATTTTTTAAACCGAATGGATTGGGTTGTACAAATGTGGGTTCCATGGTTCTGCCCATCGAATTTTCCCTGTAAACTGCATAAGTGTTTATCCCGGTGGTGTCGGCTCCAAACAACCATCCACGCAATCCTGTACCTTCAAATCTTTTGGGATCTCCTTCAAAAAAGTAGGGTGTTTGAGAGCCTGCTCTTACGGCATATTCCCATTCTGCTTCTGTGGGAAGTCGGTATTTTTTACCGGTTCGCTGCGAAAGCCACTGGCAATAGATTTCAGCAGCATATGGTGTCATGGTTATGGCCGGTCTGTTGCCACTACCCCAGCCCTGGTCGGGTATGCCAAAAGGTGGTGTAGGACCACTGATGGCATCGGGGCCAGAAGCATTGTGCGCAATTACAATGTTGGGGGAAATGCGGCCCTCAGCCATAGTGGCACGGTAAAATGACCAATACTCATTCCAGGTAACTTCAATCTCGCCCATAAAGAATGGAGAGATGGTTACTTCCCGAACCGGGCCTTCGTCATCATTGCGAAGGGGTTCATTTTCGGGGCTTCCCATCAGGAAAGTACCTCCGGGGATGGCAACCATGTTGAAAGATACTGTGGTTTGGGGTATTTGTTCGGTGAAATTGTCAAAGCCGGTAACAAGGGTTGCTTCTGTGAATGGTTCTCCCGATAATCCTTCAGTTTCCGGAATATGACTCATTTGTTCGTGGCTGAAATAGGGATTATAATGCCCCGCATCCAAATGACAGTTTAAACAGTTCAGGTCAAGACGCTCGGCATTTTGCTCGAAATGCAGGTGCGCTTTTTCTCCATCTGCCGACAGCCCTCTGGGAAACAATTCCTGATGACAGTTCATACAGGATTCCTGATAGGTATGTTTTACAGCAGAAGAAAGCTGACGTTTGGCCTCCCAGTTTATTTTATCCGTATCCTTAAATATCATCGCATACACATCACGAGCCCCGGTAACTGCTTTGGCCTTAAGGTAATCAACAGTTCCGGGTGGCGGCAGGTGGCACTGCACACAATGTACTACGATCCCTGATTTATTGTCATAATGAGAAGACAATCGCCAGGCATCTTCAGCATGCGGATGCACATGGCAACTCATGCAAAACTCATCGGTTGAAGTATATTTAATCGCTTTGGAAGACATGATAACAACCATTGCACCTATCAAAAACCCCAGTATGGCAACGTATTTCCAGTTGAATGCTTTTTTTCTGAAACTAAATTTCATTATTCTGAAAAATTAAACCGACTTAGTTATTTACCTTGGAGCACCAGGCTCTTGTCCGGGAATTGGAGCAACTCCTTCCTGATAAAATGGAAGGTCAGTCCAGGCATATTCGGTGGGTCCATAACGTAAATCAGAAGCCATAATTTCATCCCAGGTAATTTGTTTTCCTGTGTAGGCTGCCTCACGACCTAAGATGGCCACCATCGTTGAATTGGCCAGCTCTTCTGCCTGATTAATTTTTTTATTAAGTCTTACGGATTCAACAAAATGGATGTGCTCCTGCAAATAGGGATTGTTAAACGTATTTTCTTCATAATTGTATTTCCATAATTCTTCTCCGTTATAATCTTCTATACGCATATTATTTCCCTGAAGGTAACATACACCCTTGCTGCCCATTATAGATTCAGAAATATCGGTGTCACAACCATCAATTTGTCTGGCAGTGGCCAACATTCTTTTATTGTTGGGGTATCTGTAATCAACGCTAAAAAAGTCAAAGATATCTCCTGTAAGGCGACGTGCCCTGCCTCCATATCCCACTGCTCTTTCGGGAAGCATTCCTGTGAGCCAGGTGGCTATATCTATGTTATGAATTGCCTGATCAAGAAAATGATCACCACTTAACCACCCAATGTTGAACCAATTGCGAATATTGTATTCCATATCAGATTCACCCGCTCTTTTAGTCCGGTTCCACCATGCACCCTGATTCCAGTGTGCCGTAGCCGAAAGCACATCGCCAATGGCACCGTTTTTAATTTGCACATATGCTTCCCAGTAATCGCGTTGGTGACGGCGCTGATTGCCCGTAACAACAGTAAGGCCGGCACGTTCGGCATGTCTGGCTGCTACCATAACGGTTCTGATTCCTACAGGATCAACGGCAGCAGGTTTTTCCATAAAAATATGTTTGTTAGCTGCAACGGCGGCTCTGAATTGCTCGGGGTGAAAATGGGTGGGGGTGCAAATCAGAACAACATCCACATCTAATGCAATAGCTTTGTCAGCGGCATCAAAGCCCACAAAGCACATATTGTCCGGGACGGGATTGTTTTTTTCTGTTTCCAGATTTTCACGACATCTTTGCAGCCTGTCATCAAAAACATCTGCCAGTGCTACGACAGACAAATCATTGCCTGCATCCAGAAAATTAAACGCTGCACCGGTGCCTCTATCACCACACCCTATAAGAGCAGCTCTCAATGGTTTACCATCCGGAGCTCTTTCTACAAATGAATACATCCCCAATTCAGCTGCAGATTGACTTGATTTGCGGCTGCATGAACTAATTACTGATCCCAATCCAAGGGTTAAACCTGTTCCTATAAGGGCTGAATTGGTTAAAAAATCTCGTCTTTTCATTGTTGTCTTATTGAATATTTGTTATAAAATTTATAGAAGAAAAAGGCAAAAAGAAAGGTTCCTGTGTCCTGCCAAAATAGTGGTTTTCGCCTGTAAGCAAAAACAATGGCTATGCCAGCAACCTATATATAGATATGTATGTGTAGCAAAATGCACAATTACCTTTAGCGGCGGCTAATATATGATTTTTTTTGCAAACTCTGAATTAGCAATTCGCAGTTTTGGAGTAACTAATTTCACAAAAAATTACAACCCTTCCGGGGGTATATGGGGGAAGTGCCGGTGGTGGCCATTACCAAGGCCGCCTGGTAAATCCATCATCAGATGGTAAACAGCAAATTGATACCTGGCAACCCGCACAAATCAGAAGCAATCGCCCCTCGGAAAGAGCATCATTCTGATATAACTTTCATATCTTTGCTTTTGCAAAGAAAAACCTTCATTTATGAAAATTCTCATTCGCAATATCAAGGAACTTATACAGGTGGAATATGATTTTCGCGAAAAGGTTAGCGGTAAGGACATGTCCGATCTGCAAACCATCGAAAACGCCTGGCTTTACATCGAAGAAGGACTCATTCGCGCATTTGGAAAGATGGAAAGCTTTGCTGAAAGTGAGATATACAACATCGCTACTCACAGCGATGTAAATGAAATTGACGCCACCGGCAAAATGGTGTTCCCTTCTTTCTGTGATTCGCATACACATATTGTTTACGACGGAAGCCGCGAGTTAGAATACATTGATAAGATACGTGGACTTTCTTACGAAGAGATAGCCAAAAGGGGCGGTGGCATTCTCAATTCAGCCAAACGCCTGCAGAATGTATCGGAACTTCAGCTCATAGAACAGGCCATGGAACGGCTCGAAGAGATCAAAATGCTGGGTACGGGCGCTGTAGAAATCAAAAGCGGTTACGGCCTCACCACCGAAAGTGAGATGAAGATGCTGCGGGTAATCCGCAAACTGAAAGAACTGAGCCCGCTTACCATCAAATCTACCTTCCTGGGTGCCCATGCTGTACCTGCCGAATACAAAGGGCGGCAAGGGGAGTATGTGGATCTCATCATCAATGAAATGATCCCCGAAGTGGCCGGTGAAGACCTTGCCGACTATATCGATGTTTTTTGCGACCGCGGATTTTTTACCCGGGAAGAAACTGACCGTATACTCATGGCCGGCATTAAACATGGACTCAAACCCAAGATACACGCCAATGAGCTGGATTTTTCAGGAGGTATCCAGGTTGGAGTAAAATACAATGCCCTTTCGGTTGACCATCTGGAGTTTACCGGAGAAGAAGAAATTGATGTACTGCTCAATTCCGATACCATGCCTTGCCTGCTGCCCGGTGCAGCATTTTTCCTGGAGATGGAATACCCCCCGGCACGTAAAATGATCGATTCGGGTTTGCCCCTTGCCCTGGCCAGCGACTACAACCCCGGGTCATCGCCATCGGGTAATATGCAGCTGATCATGTCCATTGCCTGCATTAAAATGAAAATGCTGCCCGAGGAGGTCATCAATGCATCTACCATCAACGGGGCATACGCCATGGACCTGCAACACGAACAGGGAACCATTTCCCTGGGCAAAAAAGCAAGTGTTTTCATTACCAAACGAATTCCCACCTACTCTTTTATGCCCTATGCATATGGCAGTAACAAAGTGGAAACGGTTATTATAAACGGACAGATACAATAAAACCATTTCATTCACACCATATACACCCACTTTTGAAAAATTCATCATTTAAAATGATTGCCAAAACCTTCTCCGGACTGGAAGAAGTGCTGGCATCTGAACTCAAATCGCTGGGCGCAAAAGATGTTCAGCCTCTGAAAAGAGCTGCTTCCTTTACCGGCGATCAATCTATGCTTTACAAGGCCAACCTCTGGAGCCGCGTGGC
The DNA here is from genome assembly GCA_003557585.1 of Candidatus Nealsoniibacteriota bacterium. Lineage (GTDB taxonomy): Bacteria > Patescibacteriota > Minisyncoccia > Minisyncoccales > CSSED10-335 > CSSED10-335. The sequence continues at coordinate 6,168 of PWOE01000098.1, forward strand.
ATTGAGTATTCTGAGGCCTATGTTCGAATTCCGCTTCGAAACCCAGCAGGAGTTTTATGATAAAATGCACGAATTTAAGTGGGATGCGTTTTTTTCGGTAGATAAGAGCTTTGCCATTTCTACCGTTGCCATTCAGTCGGTATTTACAAATACCCACTTCCTGGCACAGCGCAGCAAAGATGCTATCGTTGACTACTTCCGCGATACTGCCAATGCCCGCCCCAATGTGAATACCGAAAATCCCGATATCAAGATCAATGTTTACGTTTTTAAGGAAAGCTGCTCCATTTCGCTTGACAGCAGTGGTATGCCCCTTTTCAAAAGGGGATATCGCAAACAGGCCGGGCCAGCCCCTTTAAATGAGGTGCTGGCAGCCGGACTGATCATGCTTTCGGGCTGGGACAAAAAGCAGGCCTTTTACGACCCCATGTGCGGCAGCGGAACATTCAGCATTGAAGCAGCTATGATGGCGCTGAATATGGCCCCGGCCACCTTCAGAAAAGAATTTTCCTTTACCCACTGGCAGGATCATGATGAAAGCCTTTGGCAAAGCCTGCGCGAAGAAGCTGCAGCAGCACAACTCAATACTGTACCGCATATTGAAGCCTCCGATTTAAGCAATAAAAGTATGGCCGGAGCCCGACAGAATATCATGGAGGCCGGATTGATGGGCAGAATCAAACTGGAGAAGAAAGACTTTTTCCTTTCCCGTCCATCTCAAAGCAGAGGACACCTTATTATGAACCCTCCCTACGGCAGAAGAATTGAGAACGAAAACATCCAGGAGTTTTATCAGAAAATCGGCTCAACATTCAAACATAACTATCCCGGCTTTCACGTATGGATCATCAGTCCCGACCAAACCCTTACCCACAAGATCGGGCTTAAACCCATTGCAAAACATTATGTTTTTAACGGACAGCTGGATTGCACTTTTTTGGGATACAAGATATACGAAGGGTCAAAAAAGCCTGCAAAGCGCCCCAGACTTTAGTTTGAAGGATTTGTTAACCTAAATTTAATATCTTTTGTTTTCATTGCTTAAATTATTTTGTACCTTTGCGGGTGTTTTGATAAATTGGGTAAAACATTTTTGTTTTATCCATAGGGTGCACTTCTTGTTGACAGCCAGGAATGTGTTCCCGGATTTAAGGGTGATATGCTTGTTGTGAAACAAGCACATTAAGGAAAAAAAGGAGATTTGCCGTACAGAAAGCATTAACTGTTCGCAAATGAAAGTTCAATAATTTATTGAGTCTTCCATATTGTTTTTTATGCCTTCACGGCAAATTTTCCCTTTTCCTTTTACATTCGGAAGAGGGAAAGCATACTTCCCCAAAAAATAGAAATCCGAAATTTTATTTAGACCACAGGAAACAGAAATATGGATTTCTGATACAGAAACATTGAAATAAAATCACAGAACCGGCAAAATTACACCAGCAAATTTATATGGTTGAATTTTGCTTTTTTATTGAGAAAAAAAGAACAAATATGAAAAAAAGAGTTTTAGTAGCTACCGGTGGCGGAGATTGCCCCGGTTTAAACGCAGTTATCAGGGCTATTACCCTGAGGGCATCGCAGGAGAAGAGCTGGGAAGTAGTTGGAAGCATCAATGCTTTCGATGGTATTTTAAATGAACCCCAGGAGATTGTTGTATTAGACGATAAAAAAGTAGGAGGTATTCACATTCGTGGAGGTACCATTATTGGCACAACCACTAAAGGTGGCCCTTTTGCATGGCCCATAAAAAATTCCGACGGAACCTGGGGAAGTGCCGACCGCTCCGACGAAATGATACGCCGTTTACAGTTCCTGGGTGTTGATGCTGTTATCAATATCGGTGGCGATGGTTCGCAATCCATCTCACAACGATTTTATGAAAAAGGTTTAAACATTATAGGTGTTCCCAAAACCATTGACAACGACCTTTCTGCAACTGACTTCACTTTCGGTTTTCAAACTGCCGTTCAGGAGGCAACCACAGCTGTTGACAAACTGGTTACCACAGCTGACAGCCACAACCGGGTATTAATACTTGAGGTAATGGGACGTTATGCCGGATGGATTGCCCTGCACTCTGCCGTTGCCGGTGGAGCGCATGTGTGCCTGATACCCGAAATACCTTATGACATCCCGAAAGTTGTGGAAAGAATATACCAACGATTTACCAAGGGCAGGGGTTTTGCCATTATTGTTGTGGCAGAAGGTGCAAAGCCTAAAGATGGCGAAATGTATTACGAAGAAAGCGATGAAACCGGATATAAGAATGTAAGACTTGGCGGTATTGCCACCAAGCTGATGAGAGAACTTAAAGAAGGGGGCCTTGAAGCCGATATGCGTGAAACTGTATTGGGTCACCTGCAACGTGGTGGTACACCCATCGCATACGACAGAGTTCTGGCAACACAGTTTGGTGTTAAAGCATTTGAGATGGTAATGGAAGGAAGATTTGGAGAAATGGTAGCATACCGCCATCCCAATATCGTATCTGTTCCATTTAAGGAAGCTATTGCGAAATACAACTTTGTAGATCCTGCTTCTGACCTGGTTAAAACTGCCAGAGGGGTGGGAATATGCCTGGGAGATTAATTACCGGAAAACTTTTCAACATATACAGAAAACTGCAGCTTTCAGAAGTTGCAGTTTTTTTATTATCCCATTAATTCCCTAAATTTATCATCTGATAAAAATCTTCTGATGCTCCCATGACGGAACCAACCCTTTTTGCCGACATACTGCTCCCGTTGCCCCTGCCTGACTACTTTACCTACAGGGTGCCCACCGGGCTAAACAGCAGTATGCAAACTGGCATAAGGGTGGTTGTTCCATTCGGGCCCCGAAAAGTTTATTCCGGGCTTGTCAGGAAAATTCATCATACTCCACCTCAAAAATTTCAGGCCAGATACATATTGTCGGTACTGGATGAAGTACCATTGGTTTTTGAAAAACAGTTTGAGTTCTGGGAGTGGATTGCCGATTACTATATGGCTACCCCTGGCGAAGTGATGAATACTGCCCTGCCACCGGCCTTAAAACTGGCAAGTGAAACACGCATTACTCTCAATCCTGAATTTGACCAGGACTTTCAAAATCTCAGTGAGAAGGAATATCTCATTGCCGAAGCCCTGGAAATTCAGAAAACATTATCCATAAGTGAAGTAAGCAAGATCACAGGATTGCAGAAAGTTTTTCCGCTCATTGGCAACCTCATGGAGAAAAAAGTGATTCTCCTGAAGGAAGAGCTGGAAAACCCTTACCGGCAAAAGTTGGAGAAATTTGTAAGGCTGAGTGCTGTTTATGATGAGGAAGAGAAGTTGAAGGAAGCCTTTGATGAGACCGAAAAACGCGCCCCTAAACAACTGGAAGTTCTGATGGCATACATCAGGCTTTCCAAACGCTATGTGTCGGATGTACGCGAAGTGCCTGCCCGGGAAATATCTGCCCTGGTAAAAAACGCATCTCCGGCCATAGATGCACTGGTAAAAAAAGGGGTACTGGATGTATACAAAAACAAGGTGAGCCGTTTTGACCATTCGGAGAAATATGCTGCTGCTATTGACTTTAATGGTTATCAGCAACAGGCCCTTGAAGAGATCAGAAAAAGCTGGAAGGAGAAGGACGTGGTTTTGCTACATGGGGTAACATCGAGCGGAAAGACAGAAATTTACATTGATCTTATCAGGGAAGCCATAGAAAAAGGACAACAGGTATTGTATCTGTTACCGGAAATTGCTCTTACAACCCAGATTATACGGCGGATCCAGGCACATTTTGGGGATAAAGCAGGTGTTTACCACTCACGGTTCAACGTAATGGAACGCACCGAGGTGTGGAACAATCTGGCACTGGGCGGCATAGAATCACTGCAAACCACCATCCGATACCAACTGGTGGTGGGTCCGCGCTCGGCGCTGTTTCTGCCGTGGCAAAACCCGGGACTAATCATTGTTGACGAAGAGCATGAAGCCTCCTTTAAGCAGCACGACCCGGCACCGCGCTATCATGCCCGTGATGCGGCCATCTGGCTGGCAAACAGTTTTGGAGCCAAAGTACTGCTGGGCTCGGCAACACCTTCCGTTGAAAGCTATTTCAACGCCCGCAGCGGAAAATTCGGTCTGGTGGAACTCAGTAAAAGATATGGGGGTATGCTGTTGCCCGAGGTCCTGGTAGCCGACATTAAAAAGGAAACCCGGCACAAAACCATGAAATCGCACCTTTCGTCTCTGCTGTTTAAGCACATTGAAGAAGCCCTCGAAAATCAGAAACAGGTTATTTTGTTTCAAAATCGCAGAGGTTTTTCGCCTCGGATGGAATGCGAACATTGCAACTACATACCCACCTGTACACAATGCGATGTGAGCCTGGTATACCACAAACATATAAACAAAATGAAGTGCCACTACTGCGGTTATACCATAAAACCGCATAACCAGTGCCCCTCATGTGGTTCTGCCGATATCAAACTGAAAGGCTTTGGCACTGAAAAAATTGAAGAAGAACTGCCGCTGCTTTTTCCCGATGCAACCATAAAAAGGATGGACCTCGATACGACCCGCGCCAAAAATGCCTATTCAAATATCATTCATGACTTTGAGGATAAGCGTATCGATATCCTGGTGGGCACCCAGATGGTAAGTAAAGGTCTGGATTTTGAAAATGTATCAGTTGTGGGGATACTCAGTGCTGATAGTATGCTCAGCTTCCCCGATTTCCGGGCACACGAAAGAGCTTACCAGATGATGGCGCAGGTGAGCGGGCGGGCAGGACGAAAAAACGACAGGGGCAAAGTAATCATTCAGGCTTTCGATCCCTGGCATGCCATCATCAGGCAAGTGATCGATAATAACTACATTGAAATGTACAAGAACCAGATACTGGAAAGACGGAATTTTCTATACCCTCCTTTTTTCCGGCTGGCACAAATAACTCTTATGCACACCGACCCCAAAATGGTAAACAGTGCTGCTGATGCACTGGCGCGGGAGATCAGGAAGTCCTTCCCCGAAAAACTGGTACTGGGCCCTGAATACCCAATGGTATCGCGCATCAGGGCGCAATATCTGAAGAACATCATAGTAAAAATCGACCGCAATGCAGGACTTCTCCAGAAGAAGGAAATCCTTAAAAACATCCTTCACGAGTTCAGTCTCAATGCAAAATGGAAACCGGTAAGGGTAAAAATCAATGTAGACCCGGCCTGATCATTCGGGTATGATGAAAATATCCTCATTTTCGCGTTTCATGAGGTACTTTTCGCGGGCGTATCGTTCGAGCTCTTCGGGGTTGTTTTTGAGTTTATCCAGATCAATACTGTCGCGTTGAATTTCCTGCAGATAATATTCCTTTTCGGCATTAAAGTCTTTAAGCTGACGCGAATAACGGTACTGCTGAATCAGATTGTTCTGATCAAAAAACATAAACCACACAAGCACAGCAATGAGTACAAGTATGTATTTGTTTTTGAGAAAAGATGGGATTTTATCGAGCATAACCGTTTTTTTCAAAGCAAAGATAACGCATTTTTCACTTTAGTGCAGGCCTTTAACTTTTGGTTTACCGGCCACAAAATCCTTCAAATAAAAAGGTTCAAAATAGGCCAGATCTTCAAACTTCTTTTGAATAAATTTTTCAAGAGCAAAGTTCAACAGACCATTTACACCGGGATGAATATCATCATAAAAAAGTGCATTGGTGTGGCTGATTACCGCCCTACACTTGGGGGCACCATCTCCGAAAAAGGCTACTTTTCCTTTTTCAAGCAAATAAGTGAATGCATTTTCGTCAATAATCTCGGCAGATGTTTCCCTGATTTCATTAAGAGATTTGTCGTAAACGGCATTATAAACCTCCATGCGTCGGGCATCAATCATAGGTACAAAAAAGTCTGCATTTACGAAGCCCGGCTGAACTGCTGTTGCTGCAAGCGACTGCAGGGTGTTGATAGCAATAAGAGGTATATCAAGTGCATAACAGAGACCTTTGGCTACCGAAACACCAATACGCAGTCCGGTATATGAACCAGGACCCATGCTTACCGCCACAGCATCCAGGTTTTTAAATCCTATGGCGGCTTCTCTTAGAACTTCGTCAATAAAGGATGTAAGTAAAGATGAATGAGAATACTGCATGCTTTTATCTTCGCGTAAAGCAATGATCTTATTTCCTTGTGCAAGACCAACGGAGCATACTTTCGTGGCTGTTTCAATCAGAAGAATATTACTCATTTTTTAAATTTCCGGTGAGCTGCAAAATTACAACTTCACAGGGAATTTTACGCACTGCCCGTTGAATAATAATAAGACTAATCACCGAAGAGTTCGCTACGACCCACTTTA
>PWOE01000037.1 GCA_003557585.1 Candidatus Nealsoniibacteriota bacterium
CTATGCCGGAAAGCAGTGAGTCTTTGGTGTTGGTCCCTAAGATTTCATTTGGGGGTTCCAGTTTTATTTTTGAAAGCAATGAGGCCTTTTGAAACAGATTTGCGGAGCTGATCTTTATCCCCGGTGAGATGGTAGTTCCATAAAAAAGACCGTTAATATCTACAAGCTGGACAGTTGTAGCTGTCCCGAAATCAACAATTATGACATTAGTCTTATATTTATACCTCGCTGAGTATGCGTTTACCAACAGGTCGGCTCCTATATAACTGTAATCTTCGGTAGGAAACTTCAGGCCCAAATTACTGCTGCTGCTAATGGTGATGAGATTTTTGCTGTCGAAGTATTTCTCGAAGATATGGTTATATATCCGCGTTAATTCGGGCACAACGGATGCTATACAACAAACGTTGACACCCCTTAGAGGCACACCTCTATGGGTAGCTAAGCCGTTGATTATACTGAAAAGCTCATCCTCCGTCCGGTCTATGTCGGAAGAGATTCTCCAGGAGCATATAAGCCCTTCATCAGAGTATAAGCCAACTTCCGTGTTGGTATTACCTGCATCTATTACTAAGTAATGATTGTGCATAGTCATCTATCTTTTTAGTCTCATTAATTATGTCAAGTTTGTTGTGAGGATTTATCCCGGTTTTATGCTGTTTTACTTGACGGTAAGCTCGATTTGCAGCAGTTTATTTCCCTGCTTGACGGGAGGCACTGCCACGGACTATTATATAAAAACTCCTAAGCCGTCTTAATATATCAAGCTTATTTAGCTTTACTTTAATCCGGATAATGCAGTTGGTTAAACGGAACGCTGGATTTATCCCTTTCCTTTACCCACAAAATAAAACTGGACACGAAGAGCGGTTTATTTTTTCGTGTTCCTATGAAGAGAAAAACTATAAGATTTGATGAAGATTTAATGAAATGGACAAAAGAGTTAATGGAAAGTAATCTGGATTTGAACAGGACTCATCTGTCTCAGAGGATATGTGAGAAGATGAATTGGATAAGTTCATCCGGTAGACTTAGAGAGGCAGATTGCCGTAAAGAGATGCTTAGGTTGGAGAGAGAAAGTATAATGACATTCCCTGATTCGTTAAGTAAGTCAAATCCAAATAAGACAGGAGGCTTTATAGATAACAACCTTTCTTTTCCGGAAGCATCTTGTTCTTTACGAGAGCTTGGCAATATAGAGTTTGTTCTTGTATCCAAGGGCAGTGAATCTGCAAAAATCTGGCGTACAATGATGAAAAGGTTTCATTATTTAGACGAAATATGCTTGTATGGCAAACAACTTCGTTATTTAATATTCAGTCCTGTTTATGGTTGGGTCGGGGGGTTAAGTTTTAGCTCCCCTGCATGGTCAACCGATTGCCGTGATACATTTATAGGCTGGACAAAGGAAGACAGGGAAAAGCATTTACAGTATATAGTATGTAACAGTCGTTTTTTGATACTTCCATCAGTTAAGGTAAAGCATTTAGCATCACACGTTTTAGGGAAAATAGCGAAAGTGCTACCTTCAGACTGGGAGAAACGTTATGGTATTAAGCCTTTGCTTTTAGAGACTTTTGTTGATACTTCACTTTTTAAGGGAACATGCTATAAGGCTTCCAACTGGATAAAGGTTGGAGCGACCAAGGGTCGTGGTAGAAATGACATAAAAAACGAATACAAAAAGACAATAAAGGATGTTTATATATATCCGTTAGATAGTGATTGGCAGCGTAATCTTTGTCTTAGTACCAGAACGTCAAAGGGAGCCCAAGAACAAAAGCCCAAGAGCAAAAACCAAATGACCCGCTTTGAATGGATCGGCAAGGAGATGTCATCTTTATTATTGGGGGATAAACGATTAGATAGGCGTACATTATTGACGATGGAAAGCCGTTATGCAAATCTCGGGGCTTCAGTTCCTGAAGCGTCAAAAGGCAATCCTGCTGAGGCTAAGGCGACTTACCGGCTTCTTGATAATAAGAAAGTAAAGATGGATAAAATTCTTTCTCCCCACTATGAGTCAACCACTAAACGTTTTGAAGAGCATCAAGTGATTTTAGCACCTCAAGACACGACGGAATTAGACTATAGTACCCGTCCTGCTACCGACGGTGTAGGACCGATAGGCAAATACCATAAAGGTCTATTAGTTCATGATACAATGGCTTTTACAGAAGAAGGTACCCCGTTAGGATTAATAGATGTCCAAGTATGGCAAAGGAAAGAAGAGGATATAGGTAAGTATCGTAACCGCAAGACAATACCCATCCAAGTAAAGGAAAGTAACAAGTGGCTGATCAGCTATCAAAGCTGTGAGGAAATACAACAAAAATATCCCGACAAGATGTTAGTCAGTATTGGAGACAGAGAAGCGGATATCTATGAATTATTTGCTGAAAAGTTTAGTATTAATGCTATGACTGAGATTTTAGTTCGCAGTGAAAAAAGTCGGTTTCGTCGCAGTACGGAAGGTTATGTTTGGGATACATTGCAAAAAGAACAGGAGAGGTGTCGCATGAAAGTTACTATTCCTCGAAGTGGCAACAGAAAAGAGCGTAAAGCGACTGTTTCGGTAAAAATGAAAAAAGTTACACTTATACCTCCTGTTAAGAAAAGCAAGTTACCTAAGCTACAGGTTACTTGTATTTATCTCAAGGAAATAGACTATGATGAAACAAAGGTGGATAACCCTTTGGAATGGATGCTTTATACAACAGTTGAAGTAACTGACGACGACATGATGTTAAAAGTAATTGACTGGTACTCAAAGCGTTGGTGTATAGAGATTTATCATAAGGTTTTGAAAAGTGGATGTAAAATAGAAGAAAGACAGTTCGGCAATTCAGACCGTATCCAAAACTGTCTTGCTATTGATTTAATAATGGCTTGGAGAGTGTTTTATCTGACAAAGCTCGGTCGAGAAGTTCCTAATCTGCCTTGTGATGTGTTCTTCGACGAATACGAGTGGAAAGCATTAGAATTTTATCACAATAAAAAAGAACCTCCTGAAACACCACCAACCTTACAAAAAGCAATCCTTATGGTAGGAAAACTCGGTGGACACTTAGGCCGCAAGGGTGATGGAATGCCCGGAATTAAGTATATGTGGACAGGTCTTCAAAAGCTTGACCTTATAAAAGAAGTGTGGTTAGATATGAAAA
>PWOE01000118.1 GCA_003557585.1 Candidatus Nealsoniibacteriota bacterium
GACTTTACCAATGATGTGCTTGACCGTTCACTGGCCCTGAAAAAGATCTGGCTTGATGACAATTACTTTAATGCCCGTAGTATGGACGTTTACATTGCCAAATTGCGCAAGTATCTGAAAAAAGATCCCAATGTTGAATTGCTCAATGTACACGGTAAAGGGTTCAAACTTATCGTTAATGAGGATGCAAGCGTGGAATAGGATTAATTACATGCTATTCTATTCACTGATTTTTTGAATCATTCAATGAAAAACTCAATTTAAGCTGTCTGAAAAGACAGCTTTTTTTATTCGTTTTTCAAGGGTTCTGCAGGATTGCCATGCGAAGCTTTTATTACATGAAAACCGACTGTTAGCAAGGTCAGTATAATGCTTGTGAGGGCTGCAACTATAAAAGGCATTGCGGGCATGGCAATATGATAAGGAAAAGTATTGAGCCAATAATCCAAAGCATAGTAACCCAGAGGGATTGCAAACAAAAGGGAGATGGCTACCAGAGACAGGAAATCCCTGCTGAAAAGATGCAACAGATTAAAGGTAGAGGCACCTAAAACTTTTCTGATAGCTATTTCTCTGGTGCGTTTTTCAACCATGAATGAAGTTAAACCAAATAATCCCAGGCAAGCAATAATGATGGCAAATGCTGAAAAGGAAGTAAAAATTAATCCAAGCCGGTTTTCTCTGTCATAAAGGGCCAAAAGTGAATCTTCAAGAAAATGATATTCAATCATATCATTAGGGCTGTAATCAACCCAGGTGTTTTTGAGATGTTCAAGAGCCGGGGGGATATTCCCTCTGTGAACTTTTATATTAATAACATTTACAGAGCGTTCTCTCCAAACCATCATAAGCGGTGCTATTGTCTGGTGAAGTGAGTTGAAATGAAAATCAGATACTACTCCTGTAATGATAAAATTATGATAACTTGTGCTTACAGATTCATTAATGACTTTATCATAATCATCGCTGTATCCCATTAACCTGATCCACTGTTGGTTAACAATAACAGCAGTTTCTTCATCGGTAGGATAATCGCGTGAAAAGGCCCGTCCTGACAGAAGGTCAACTCCCAGCATAGAGAAATACTCAGGTGTCATAGGCCAGAAGGTAAACTGCCTTCCTTCGCCATCCCGAACAATTGATTCCTGCCAGTGCACATTTCCCGGTATATTATTGGTCATGGCAATAGCTTCAATGTTGGGATCTGAAAGCAATGCATTTCGAAAGCTTTCCCAGTTCTGCTTTATCTTTGCATTGGTGCGGAAATAAACAATATTTTCCTTATTAAATCCCTGATCTTTCGACTTCATATAATTCAATTGTTCAAAAACAATTATGGTGCCTGCAATCAATGCTACAGAAACAGTAAACTGAAATATAATAAGCACCTTACGAAAGAATGCGGCTCCTTTTCCCTTTAAGGTTTCACCTCGCAATGTAGTTATGGGTTGAAAGGTTGAAAGATAAAACGCAGGATAAATTCCGCTAATAATTCCTGTAATAATTGCACCCGTTAAAAATAGGCCTAGTGATTTGGCAAATCCAAAATTTCGGAGTGAAATTTCTGTATCTGCAACAAAATTAAACCAGGGTAACAATAATTCTACCAGTGCAAACCCGATGATTACAGCAGTAAAAGTAAGAATTACGGATTCGGTAAGAAATTGTGTAATAAGTTCCCTGCGATCACTGCCAAGTAGTTTTCTTATTCCCACTTCTCTTGCTCTGCCTGCCGAACGTGCAGTGGAGAGATTAATAAAATTAATTATAGCTATCAGCATGATTAAAACGGCAATGGCCAGAAAAGAATATGAAGTGGTTTTGTTCCCGTGCAAAACCATAATTTCGTGAGCAACAGTATTGGTAAAGTATATATCTGCAACTGGTCTTAAGTTTATAGTCCTGTCAAATTCAACACCAAATAATTCATTAACAAAATCACTAATGGTATTTTTTATATTTTGTCTGACATGCGTAATATCTGAGTCGGCGCGTAGTTTAACATATGTATGATGATTCCAATCGCCGGTGCTTTCCATATATTCAGGAGAGAAAATATCAGCAAATAACTGAAATGAGCCAATGGCTTTAATTTCAATGTGAAAACGTTTTATATCCTCAATTACTCCGCTTACGGTTAAGTTAAATCTATCATGCAGTCTTATAACCTCACCAATCACATTGGTTTTGCCGAAAAGCCTGATAGCCTCACTACGTGTCAGAACTATATTATTTTTGTCAGACAAGGCATATTTTGCTGAACCTTCAATAAACGGAAATTCAAAAAAACTGAAGACAGTGGTATCGGCCAGTATAAAATGTGGTATTCTTAATACATTCTCATTGTTTTGCACAGTTACAGGTGCATTATGCCCCCAGCTGTTGTTCATGCGAAGAGTTTTTTCTATATCGGCAGAGGCTTCTTGTAATAACCTTCCATAAATTGGGCCTAAAATGCCCCAATCGCCCAATTCAACACGATATATCTGAGGGTGATTTTTATACCAGCGATCATAAGAAAACTGCTCGTACAGAAACAGGCTGATAAAAATAAAAAGTGCAATACCCAGGCTAAATCCAAGGATATTGAGTGCCGAATAAAACATTTGCTTGGTAATACTTCTTACGGATGTTTTTATATAATTATGCAACATAGGGTATGAGCTTTTGCTTTTTAAAGTACCTAAAAAATATGCCAATTGGTATAATGAACATTCTATCAGATGATTAATATTTTAAAGCATTGAGATGATGCGACTGTTTATTAACTTATTTGTTCATAAATGAACAGCATTGTCCATTAAAGTACAGTAAATGATTTCAGTTCAAATTTTTGACCTTAGAGCTATTTGGTTTTTTTGAAAAACTATGGTAAAACCCGAAACTAAGCAACTTTTCTTTTGATTAAGTATAAGGGGTTTTGTATATTTGCACCACAATTTATAATTAATCTAAATAAGCATAAGGGCCTGATTTTATAACAAAAACTACCAACAAGAGCAGACTTTATTTGTTATAAAGTACAGATTAGACTGACCTTTTAAGGAAATAAATAAATGGCAGAAGATAAAAATAATGATATACTGGATGAATTAACCAGTGCCGAGTATAAATATGGATTTTATACTGATATTGAAATGGATCAGGC
>PWOE01000167.1 GCA_003557585.1 Candidatus Nealsoniibacteriota bacterium
ACCCTCATCAGCGGCACCGAAGGCCAGGTGTGGAGCCTGCAAATAATCGATAACACGCTCTTGTGTGGCCACAACTTTGGATGCTTCCAAATTGAAGGCTTCAATGCCCGCAAAATATCTGACATCAGGGGCTTCTGGTCTTTCCTTGAAGCTCCGGGCTTAAATAATGCCATCATTGCAGGCACATATACAGGGCTGATCATCCTGAAAAAAGAAAACGGCAAGTGGCAATTCCATCATGAAGTTGAGGGCTTCCAGGAGTCGTGCAGGACCCTATTTATCGACAAAGACGACAAGCTCTGGATAGCCCATGGCTATCGTGGCCTATTCAATGTAAACCTAAGCCCCTGCCTTACCATGGTTGAAAATGCAAGCCATTACTTTGACAGCCACGGCTTGCCAAACACCTTGCCCTACAACCTCCAGGTCGTTAACAATGAAATGCTTGTGACCACCCACGAAGGCATTTTTCGCTATGATCGCAACAATGATGTCTTTATGATCGATGAAGAATTCACAGCTTTGTTTGGCGAAGTTAATTTCATTGATAAAATCCACCAGGATAAAAACGCCAACCTGTGGTATTTTACCGATGATCACATGGGTGTCCTCAGGCTGCTCGAAGACGGAACCTTCCGCAACATCACCGCACCCTTCAATGGCTTAAACGATCACCTGATACCGGCATTTCAGCATATTTTCATCAGCAAAGACCAGCATGTTTTCATTGGGTCGCAAAACGGATTGGTGCATTATGACCACAACATCATAAAAGACTACAATTATTGTGAAGACGTATATTTCACAAACATCGTTTTTCATGGTCGGCACGAACCGGTATCCATTAATTATTTCAGTGATGTATTGCACAAGCCGGATTATGCATCACCTCGCAAAGCATTTGCGCTCAATTCCGTTACATTCAGATTTACGACACCTGCCTTTGAGAATCCGCATAAACTCAAATTCTCCTGGCGGCTTAAGGGGCTTGAAGAGCAATGGTCGGGGTGGAAATCATTAAACTTTAAGGAGTACACGAACCTGCGTGAAGGCCATTATGTTTTTGAGGTAAAAGCACGGAACGCCTTTGGAACCGAAAGTCCGGTAAAAGAATTCCACTTCAGCGTTGCCCCTCCCCTCTTACGTTCCAACGCAGCTTATGTTGTTTATGTTATTCTTATTTTGGCAATAATTGCGGTAAATACGTATTACGTCAGGCGACGAATTTTGAGGATCAGGCTTCGCGAGCGACTTAAACACGAAAAAAGACTCGCCCGAAGAGAACAGATATTCCAGGAAAAAACGGCATTGAGCGAAAAAGAGATCGTGCATCTCCGCAACGAAAGCTTGCAAAACGAAATGAAGCACAAAAACAAAGAGCTGGCAAATGCTACCCTTCACCTTATTCAGAAAAACAAAGCCTTAACCGGTCTTAAAAACGAACTCAACCAAATCCTGAAAAACCTTCCTGATGATAACCCCGAACGTTACAATGTCAAGCAGTTGCTGAAAAAAGTCAACAAGGATTTGCATAACGAAAACAACTGGGAACTTTTTAACAGTTATTTCGACGAAGTACACCAGGATTTTCTCGACAGGTTCAAAAAAGAACACACCGACCTTTCACCGAAAGAGTTGCGCCTTTGTGCATACTTGCGTATGAACATCTCCACCAAGGAGATCGCCCCGCTGATGAATATTTCTGTCAGGGGTGTCGAAATCAGCCGTTATCGACTCCGGAAAAAGCTGCAGATCGATCATAACACAAATCTTGCCGAATACATTCTCTCCTTTTAAAACCATCTGTTGTATATATTCGGCTTCGATTTGGTATAAGTGCTGATGAGAAAATGAAGTTTACGAAAATTTAATATTTACAAACTTTATTTTCAATGTTTTAGTGTATCAATGATGTAGTTATGATGTAGTCATTTTTTTAATTGATGTATTCCAGATGTAATTAATAATTTGTATAAGGCGTGAATTGAATTTATGTTTGTTGCATTGAATTTCAATCAATCACACACTCCTTTTTCAACAAAATCATTTTAAACCCAAAAACACACCTTATGAAAACGATCAAAAAACAAAAAAGTTTAATGCAGGTATTCCTGCTGATGGTAACATTTGCTTTCTTTGCATTGGCATCTTGCAGCAAAGACGATGATGAACCGGCCGCGGATCCCATTGCCAGCTTTCAGTATGAAATCAGTGAAGACAATCCACTGGAAGTGATTTTTATGAATTTCTCACAACATGCCGAAACCTATTCCTGGGATTTTGGCGATGATAACACTTCCACAGAAGAAAACCCAACACATGTGTATGAGATTTTTGGCACTTATGAAGTAGTTTTAACAGCTACCAACGCAGATGGCGTGAGCAGCAGCTTTTCTGAGACCATCGAATTACAAGACCCGGATGAAGCATTGGCATTACTGGCAGGTCAAACTTCCAAGACCTGGAAACTCTACAGGGAAGGTGCAGCGCTTGGCGTAGGGCCAGACAAAGATGGTGCGCGCACATGGTGGTCATTGGAAAATGATGGTTCAAGACCTTGCAAGTTTTTCCATGAATTTACCTTCCATCGCAATGGCGATTTCGTTTTTGACGACAAAGGCGCCTTCTGGGGAGAGGATGTCATTTTTGCCGGAACAGATGTACATGGGATCTGCTTCGAAGCAATCCCTGCCAACATGATAAACCTTGATGGAATTGATGTCAGCGCTTTCCTTAGCGGCACCCACGCATTTGAATTCGAATCGTCAACAAATATGGTTACACTGAATGGGAATGGTGCCTGGATGGGCATGCCCCAAATGACAACAACAGGAGAATCTTCCGTTCCGGTTGACTCAAAAATGTTTAAGATTGAAAGCATTGAGCAACATGATGGCTATGACCTAATGATTATATCGTATACATATGCAGAGCTTTACTGGGATTATACCTATGCTCATTACTATGACCCTTCACTTGAGCCCGATGTTGTGGAAGAGCAGGACGAAGATCCACCACTTGAAACCATCACACCTACGGAACTTGGTCACACATTTGAGACCGATGATAGTTTCGATTATTTGGGTGCAATAGACGGTGCATCGATTATCAACACCGGTGCAGATGATCCTG
>PWOE01000075.1 GCA_003557585.1 Candidatus Nealsoniibacteriota bacterium
ATATTATAAATGAACTGTTCTAAATGTCAATAGCATTAACCAAGCAACTTGATTGTAACTCCTAATATAGCAGCGACCAATCCAATGATCCAGAATCTCATAGTTACTTTGTAATGTGGCCAATTCTTTGCTTCGAAATGATGATGAATTGGTGCAGCTAGGAAGACCTTCTTTTTGCAATATTTCTTGGAAATCAACTGAATTATAACCGAGGCTGATTCAGCAACTAAAAGAATTGCGATTATGGGCAAAACTAAAACGGCATTCGTTAGAAAAGCGACAACTGTTAAAGCGGCACAGAGACCGATAATCCCAGCTTCACCCATATAGAATCTAGCTGGAGGCACATTAAACCACAAGAAAGCGAGAATTGAACCCATTAGAACAGCACAAAAAGCGGCTAAATCAAATTGTTGCTGAGAAAGGGCAATAATCGTGTAAGCTCCAAAGATTGAGCCAAAAGCACCACCGGCAAGACCATCGAGACCATCAATCACTCCCCCGCTATAAGTTGCTACCATCACTAAAATGAAAAGAGGTATGTACCAAAAACCGATAAATACGTTACCAATCATTGGAATATGAATCATGTTCCAATCGAGCTTGAAGTAGAACCATAGACCACCAATTAAACCGATCAAGGCGACTAGCAAGAGCCTGTACCTCAAAGAGAGACCGCCACCAACATAGCCATTAAGCTTCCCCCACAATCTTTTTAATAGAGTATTCTTTGGCCAAGAGACGACTTGTAATATATCATCAAAGAGACCAACTAACGAAGCAGCGATTAAAGCAAAGAGTGGTAACCAGGTCTGTTGTCTGCTCAAGAAATTGAGTTTTTGTAACCACCAAATATCGCTTATCTCTGAGATAATAAAAAATAGAAAAGCTAGAAAAAGAGTTGTTATAGGAAAAAGAAGACCCCCCATTCTTGGAGTATTTGTCTCTTTGTCTGAATGAAACTTTTTAAAGTATGGCAGCTCTTTGCCATCTATAGATTTATCTTTGCTGCTTTTTTTCCAGAGTCTGTTTTTATAAAGAAAGTGAGTTAGTGCTGGAGTGAAAGCAAAGGCGGTGACAACAGCTAAAAAGCCGAGAAGAAGAATCTTTATTACATCTGGAGGGCTTATAGGAGTCATCTCTCTACTGAATTAAATAATTTTCTTGCTTCTCCAAATCTGTCTTGTGAGCCAAGAATAACTAAAATCTCTTCTTGATCGGTAATTAAGAGAAGGCACTGTTGAGCTCTAGCCGTAGTTCCTGTTTTACCTCCAATTATTCCAGGTATTTCAGAAAGCAAGACGTTGGTATTAACGATTCTATGCTTCACAAAACCATCTAATCTAGATAGATTAAAGGATGGCAAGGAGGTAATTTCTAGTATCAAAGGATAATTGGCAACCTCTCTAGCTAAGAGAAGTAAATCTTGCGCTGTCGAATAATTGGCTGTTTGGTTAGAAGATGGATCAAGGCCGCAAGGATTGATGAAATAGGTATCATTCATTCCTAGCGATTTTGCCCTTTGATTCATCGAATAGATAAAATTATTTAAATTATCACGATATTCTTCTTCATCTGGTAGCTCTCTTAGTCTTTGAGCTAAAGCATAGGCGGTTGCGTTGCTAGACTCCATGAGTAAGGGATGTAAAAGATCCTTGACGGTATATTTTTCGCCGACAAAGAAGCCACTAGTTCTAGAAAAATCTCTTAAAAAAGCTCTTTCGGTTATAACAATTGTTTCATTAAGGTCATAATTATCTAAAACAATTAATGCTGTCATCAATTTAGTGAGACTAGCTATAGGAAGTTTAAGGTCACTTTCTTTGCTAAATATCTCTTCATTGTCGCGAACGAAGAGAAGAGATCTTGCATTGATTTCTGGTTCGTTAACTTCAATTTCTTCATCTTCATAATCTTCAACTATCCCCTCTTCTATCTCTGTATGCTCTTCTTTTAATTCTTGACTATCGTTTGTAGCTTTAGCAAAGAGAGCGATAACTAAGATTAAAATTCCCAAAACCAAGAGAGCAAGAGAGATTTTTCTCTTTAAAAGAGATTTATTGGTAATAAATTTTTTAGGCTTTCTTCTTGTCTTCATCGATTTTGATATGAAGTTCCTTGAGTTGCTCTTTGTCAACCAGCGATGGAGCGTTCATCATTAAGTCCTTGGAATCACCTGATTTTGGAAATGGAATAACTTCTCTGATATTATCTTCGCCTAGAAGTATTGATAGAAATCTATCTAAGCCTATTGCAATTCCGCCATGAGGAGGAACACCATAATCAAAAGATTCAAGAAGATGGCCAAACTTAGAATAAAGCTCTTCTTTCTTGTGGCCCATCACTTCAAAGACAGTTTCAAGAATCTCTTTTTTATAAGATCTTAAACTTCCACCACCTATCTCTTGACCGTTGAGAACTAGATCATATTGAAAGGCAGCGATCTTGCCTGGATTCTCTTTTATTTCTTGAGAATCCTCTTGTTGCGGTCTGGTGAATGGATGATGCTCTGCATCCCACCTCTTTTCTGTTTCCGACCAAGAAAACATTGGAAAGTCAGTTACCCATAGGAAAGCCAATTCATCATTATCACTTTTGTCTTTTCTGATATCTGGACAATCAGTCTTGTATTTTTGCATCACCTCTTGGTAACTCATCCTTGTGAATGGATCTTCTGATACCTTTTTTTCAGGAAAAATTTCTTTAATCGTTTTTTTGAATAGGCTTTCAATTAAAAGAAGGATATCTTCTTGGTCCATAAAAGAAGTCTCTATGTCTAATTGAGTGAATTCAGCTTGCCGATTAGCTCTTGAGCTTTCATCTCTGAAACATCTTGCAAATTGAAAATATCTTTCGATGCCAGCAACCATCAGTAATTGCTTGTATTGTTGCGGGCTTTGCGGTAAAGCATAAAAGCTTCCTGGAGACATTCTTGATGGTACCAAGAAATCTCTTGCTCCTTCTGGTGTTGATTTACTAAGAATAGGAGTCTCTATCTCTATAAAGCTATCTTTTTCAAGGTTATTTCTAAGAGACTGGATTGTCTGATATCTTTTTTTTAGATTTTTCGAAAGCCTATCTCTTCTTAAATCTAGATAGCGATATTTAAGTCTTAACTCTTCGTTTA
>PWOE01000040.1 GCA_003557585.1 Candidatus Nealsoniibacteriota bacterium
CCATAAGTGAAATCGTGGATTCCTTGTCTCTTACTGAAAAAAAGATGTCATTCCCACGGTCTCTCATTATTCTTGCAAAATGCTTGAAATAGTGGACGTGGGCCGGATGGCCGATGTCAATTAGTATTCTCATACCTTTACAGTAAATATCACCTTATAATTTATTATTCTTTATAGTGTAGTAAAGTGATATTTGGACTATTGAAATAAAAAATAGATTCCTTCTTTCGATCAAATCTCCACTAAACATAGATGCAGTATATAACATTACGAAAATGAACGGTATGAACAGATAATGATGTGGGACTTTGGATCGCAGTATAATGAATGTTTTTTTAAACGAACTGAAAGTGAATAGTACTATAAACACCAATCCTATCAGTCCATATTCAAATATTGACTCCATTATAAAGTTGTGGACATATCCCATGCCATAAACTTTATTAAATCCATCCGGTCCCCAGCCCCATAGAAACTCAAAGCTCACTATTCTTAAATCATTTATCAGGTAAAGAAAAAATAGTTCATAACGTTGGTATCTGCCGATATCCTGTAGGCCCTGCAGTTCTTTTAGTCTATCGACATACATATTGACAACATTAAAATCATAATTAACTAGAACAAATCCTGCAATCAATATTACCGGAGCAATAAATAAAGAAGCTTTTACAAAAAACTGAACTCTGTCAAAGCTGTAGAAAATAACATATACAAATAGAGCTGTTAATAGTGAAATTAATGGGCCTCTAGACATACCAAGAGCGATCATAACCAATGAGATGCCAATAATTACATAGGCAAAGATCTTATTTTGAGATTGGAATGTGTTCTTATTAAACAGCGAAAAAAAGGAAGTAATAAAAAGAACTCCTCCCATTCTTGACAATGCAATCGGACTAATGTATGTCTCTTCTTTAATATGTCCTCTTGATAAAGGTGCCATACTCAGTACATCTGTAGTAAGGACAAGTATTAAAAACAGGAAACCACCATACAACATGATTCCTTTCTGCAACTCATCAACATTAATATTATTACCAAGTACCAAAACCAGGAAAATCATTGCTGGAACAACTTGAAAAAAGTAACGAGTTACTACAGTGCTAGCAATTTCTGTATGAATTCCCAATAGAACATGAATAAATACCCCAAATGTTATCAGTAATAATGCCCTGGGAACATTATCATTTAGCAAAAAATTAAACCAGCTTTTTGAAAACTTCAGATTTGTGAAAGAGACCAGATATAATGTGACTATAACTATGTAGTAAATATAGCCATACACTTCCAGCTTTAGATTAGAAAATGGTACCAGATGTACTTCCTGGAAAAAGATTATGTAGCCAAGTAATGCTAAACTTCTTTTTTTAATGAAGTAGAGAGAAGCGAGAAAATTTAATATTAGTACTAAGACATCCAATATTTAAGTCAATTTAAACTGTTTTTTTAGTTATCATGTTATTGATAATAATATATTTTATTGCTTTTATATTCGCACAGTATATCTTAGACTTTATTTTTGTATTTTGTCATTTCTTATTAAGTTCTTTTTTTATAATAAAAAAAAACATATATGCACTTTTTTATTTTATTATTTTATATGATCTTTTTATTATATAAATATAATTTACTATCATAAATATTGTATACGATATTAAAGCATGATAAACACCAATATCCCATACATATACTGATATAAATACAATTATAATCAAAGTGACACGTATGGCACTTATTTCTAAGTATATACGTTGTGCTTTAAAAACATTAAATATTTTCATAAATGGAGTAGTCAAAAACTCAAAAAATAGATAGAAAGCTAAAATACTTGTAAATTGACCTGCCTGAATCCATTCTGAACCAAAAATCAATTGGAAAAGAAACGGTGAAAAGAATAACAATATTAGAGTTGGAAAAAGACTTATAGCTGCTATCCTCTTTGCCAAGGATAATGTTAATGTTAAAATTTCTTCTTTTTGCCTAATTCCAATTTTTGAAATCTCAGCATAATATGCATTTGCAGTAGTTTTGCTCAATAATCCCATGGGGATACCTACAACCATCAAAGCCAACCCTAATTGTCCGGCAGTATTAGTGCCATATTGAAATGCAAAAAATAAAAGTGGCACTTTTAAAGTTAGAATTGATAGTAACTGCGAAGGAAGATAAAAGTATGGCAAGTTTCTATAATATTTAAAAATAAATACCATTCTTTTTACAGAAACGTGAGCAATTTTATTTTGTATTTCAGCCTGAAATTCTCGCAATAAAGCCATAACTCCTGCGACTTTCCTCGTCACCTCTCCTAATAATAGACCAAAAGGCTTGAGTCCAAATAGACCTAATCCAATTTGAGTTGAGACAGATATTACAGTTTGCCAGATGTGTGACTTGGCAACAATTCCAAAGCTCTTGATTCTTGTTGCCCAATGTACCAGCAAATCAAAGATCGACGCACCTAATATACCTAAGACGAGAAGCCACCAATAATTTGATATTTCAGTCGCATTTAATAATGAAAAGAGTTGATTACCACCTAACATCAAAATTACACTAAGCAATCCAATAACTACTGTCAGAATAATAAAGCCCAAAGTTAATATATTAATTGCTAGTTCATCATTTCTTGGTAACGGAATTGCTACTGAATATGTTAATGTTCCAAATGGAAGTATTATAAAAATCGCAGAAGTGAAAACAGAAAAAATTCCAAAATCTTCCGGTGAATATATTCTTGTTATAATTGGATAGGAACCAAATCCTATCACTTTTGAAATAATGGAGCCAGAAGCAAGAATTCCCACATTTTTAAATACACTTCTGGTGTTTCCACTGCCAGTAAATTTTTTAAAGTGGCTTTTTACATTGAGAAATAGATTATCGATATTCTTCAAATTCTACCCTTATAATTAACTCAAAGCGAGCCCTCTTCTTCTTCGGTGTGTACCGCCAACCGGGCATGCAGCGTTCTGGGAAGCCTGGCCCGAATATGGCCGCTGAATCACTTCAATTTCACCTGAACCGGTCATAGATCAAGATAATGCTCAGCAGCAGCGTCACCGCCGGGGCCACCACTTCTACGTAATCCTTGAAGATCGGTCGTCGCCGGACCTGCAGCGA
>PWOE01000107.1 GCA_003557585.1 Candidatus Nealsoniibacteriota bacterium
ACTGATTATTCTTAGAGATATGGGTGCAAACCTGTCTGAGACTTTTGATTTATTCCAGGATACAGTCCGGGGCACGGTTGTTGATGCGCAAACCGGGGAAGCGCTTCCGGGGGTGAATATTTTAGTTCAGGGAACAAGTGTGGGTACAACAACAAATGTAGATGGTGAATTTTCCCTGAATATCCCTGAAGGCGGTCAAACTCTTGTTATCACGTATGTTGGTTATCAGAGACAGGAAATACCAATTGGTGATGAAACCACAATTAATATCGAACTTGCTCAAGACATTGCCATGCTCGATGACCTTGTTGTTGTGGGGTATGGTGTACAGAGGCGATCAGAGATCACTGGTTCAGTAGGCATTGTTAGACCCGATCAAATAAAGCCCACCTCATTTAATGCTTTGCAGGGGTTACAGGGGCAGGTAGCTGGTGTTCAAATCTTCCAAAATTCAGGATCTCCGTCGGGAAGCAACCGTGTATTGATTCGAGGTACAGGTACAATCAATGCTTCTACAGACCCGCTTTTTATTGTTGATGGTGTTGCTATGGAAGGGGGGATTAACTTTCTCAACCCGAATGATATTGAAAGTATCGAGGTATTGAAAGATGCATCCGCTACAGCTATTTACGGAGCCCGTGGGGCGAATGGAGTGGTATTAATTTCGACGACAAGAGGCGGAACCGGAGAACAATTAACAGTTGCATACGATACCAACCTGAGCATTGGGCGCATGAGGGGTAGAATGGATGTGATGAATGCAGAAGAGTTCATGGAAGTACAGAGAATAGGATTGGAGAATGTGCCACTTTGGAGAGGCGGAGAAGCACCAACCCATAACCCGCTTTTAGACCCCGAACTTTTCGATGCTGCAGGTAATCCTATTTACGATACAGATTGGCAGCGAGAAGCTACCAGAACGGCATTTTCTCAGGATCATAACCTAAGAATACAGGGAGGGACTGAACGGTCTTCGATTGGTGCCGTATTGAACCTTACAAACAGGGAAGGGATCTTTCTGAATAACTACATGAACCGCTACAGCCTTAAAGTAACCTATGATGTACAGCCCAGGGAATGGCTAAGAATGGGTACAAACGTAACTTTTGCAAGAATTGATGAAAATCACCTCGAAGAAGGTGGTGGTGGGCAGGAAGTACGGCGAACCATTATTGAAATGGCTCCAATTCTACCGATTACCTGGCCAAGTGGGTCAGACAGGGTGGGTGAGTACACCAATTCAACCCAGGTGAATTCGCTGAGCCTTGAAGGCCAGTCTAATCCGGTTCACAGGTTGCTTGAAGAGGACCGCTTCCGTGAGAGAAACAACCTGTTTGGTAATACGTTTATTGCTGTACAGATTAATGATAACCTGGAATTCAGAACACAGCTTGGTATAAACAATGAGCGGTTTGAAGAACGCCGTTACAGACCAAGCAACCTTATTGCTTCTGGTGGTTTTCCAGATGGACGTGCAAATTTTAATACTTCTGAAGTATTTTACTGGCAGAACGAAAACTTTCTCACCTATACTCAGGATTTTAGCAGATCCCGTTTAACGGCAGTTCTTGGTGCCAGCTGGCAGGAAAGACAATTCAAAAGTTTTGGCCAGGAGGTATTTGGATTTGCTGATGATTTTTTCCGTTTCAACAACTTTGGAGCTGCTACCGGAGTGCAATCACCAAACTCAAATGCATTTGAGTGGACATTAAACTCCTACTTTAACAGGATAACCTACTCATGGGAAGATACATATGTATTAACATTTACAAGCCGGGTTGACGGGTCATCACGGTTTGGTGATGATAACAAGTACGGCTTCTTTCCTTCTGCAGGTTTTGCATGGAATATAACCAACGAAGATTTTATGTCGGATATTGACTTTATTGACCTTCTGAGGTTCAGAACTTCTTATGGTGTAACCGGAAATACAGAAATTGGAGTATTTACTTCGTTGGCTACAATTGGCTCTGGTACTACATTGATTGGTGACGGGCGGCAATCTACTGCTTTTACGACCAGACTACCCAACCCCAATCTCGAGTGGGAAAAAACATATCAATTTAATGTAGGTACGGATGCCCAGATGTTTAACCAGTCTTTAGATATAGAGATTGATTATTACTACAAGTTTACAAAAGACCTCATTCTAAATCGCCCCGTGCCTGCAACAACCGGGTTCACAACAATTATTGATAATATTGGCGCGGTGTCTAACCAGGGTATCGACCTCAGGGTTTCCACTCAAAATATAAGAACCCGTGATTTCTTCTGGTCTACCACATTAAACCTTAACTACAACCGAAACAGGGTTGAGCGTTTGGGTGCTGGTGATGAAGATATCTTCCCAGGCCCGAACTGGGTATCGGGCAGCCAAACAATATTGAGGGTAGGTGAACCTGTTGGAAATTTCTACGGGTTTATACGTGAAGGAACCTGGAATATCGATGAAGCTGAAGAAGCAGCTGCCCGGGGGTTTCTCCCTGGAGAAGCCAAACGTTCAATAGACAGAACAATTATTGGCAACGGCCTTCCGGATTACACAGGAAGCTTTATCAACACGTTCAATTACAAGAACTTTGACTTTATGGTTGACCTGCAATTTGTATTAGGCTCTGATATCATGCAGCAGTTCTTGCACACAGCAGAAGACCGCCAGGCCCTTACAAATGGATTGAGAACACAGTTGGTGAATGCCTGGACACCCGACAACCAGGATACCATGTATCAGCGAATCCGGCATCAGCCTTTAGCAGGCCAAAACACACAGGCTGACAGCCACTGGATTGTAGATGGGTCTTACATCCGCGGCAATCTTATTCAGTTGGGTTATAATTTTGATGCAGCACGATTATCCAGATTGGGGCTTACACAGCTGCGTGTAACAGCAAGTTTAGAGAATGCATTCGTAATTCACTCAAGTGACTTTAAAGGGCACGACCCCGAAGCTACATCGTGGGGCGGAAATATTCATGCACAGAATATTTTCTTTTATCAGTATCCGCGCCCAAGAACAGCTGCACTTGGTATTCAATTGGAATTTTAATACTCACCACAAAATTTTTTAAAAATGAAAAAACTAATAATTTTTTTAGCAGCTATTGTAGTATTTACA
>PWOE01000001.1 GCA_003557585.1 Candidatus Nealsoniibacteriota bacterium
ATCTGCCGTAGGCGTCGAGTATTGAAGAGATTTGCTCCTAGTACGAGAGGACCGGAGTGAACCAACCACTGGTGTACCAGTTGTTCCGCCAGGAGCATTGCTGGGTAGCTAAGTTGGGCAAGGATAAGCACTGAAAGCATCTAAGTGCGAAGCCTACTCTGAGATTAATACTCACTAGACCCCTCAGAGACTATGAGGTTGATAGGCTACAGGTGTAAGGATAGTAATATCTTTAGCCGAGTAGTACTAATAGGTCGGAACAATTTTTGGCTGGTGATTAATGATTACAGTTTCAATTTACAACCGCATCGTTTTCGAGCTTTTTGTAAGGTGACTATACTGGGAGTGCTCCACCTGTTCCCATTTCGAACACAGAAGTGAAATCTTCCAAGGCCGATGGTAGTCTTTATGGCGAGAGTAGGTAGTCGCCTTACAAAGATCTTGATCTCTCACGAGGCGGTTTTTTCATCTCTTTAAATGCTTTTTGAAATGATATATACTAAGAATTGATATGAAAGGATTAAATATAAGGAAAAGAGACGATCAAAAAAGAAAAAGAGTTCTTGTGGCTACTCTTGTTCTTCTTTCTTTTCTTTTCTTGTTCTTTTTTTCTGAAAGAATATCTAATTCATTTTATCGAATATCAGACCCAATTCAGAAGTCTTTGAGCTCATTAGGCAAGCAGAGTTTTTTTATAACCAGATATCTTGCAGACGCTGATCAATTAAGGCAGGAAAACGAAAGATTGATAAAAGAACGATATAGATTAATTAGTGCAATCATTTCTTTGAAAGAAGTTGAAAGGGAAAACGAAACGCTCAGAGAAGTTTTAGAAAATGGCCTCGATCAAGAGTTCGAACTTGTCTTAGCTGAAGCTTCGGGCTTCGATATCTTCGGCGATAGCTTTGTAATAGATAAAGGTGCCAAGGATGGTATCTCAATTGGAATGCCGGTTATAACCTCTAGAAAAGTCTTGGTTGGTAGAATCGTTGATCTTTATGATAACTTTTCTCGGGTGATGCTTGTTACAGACAAAGATAGTCCATATTTTGATGCTCGAATTCAAGGAAGCGATGCTCAGGGAGTCGTTAAAGGAAGAGGCAATCTCAGTCTAGAGATAGATTTAATCTCCAAAGACTATGACCTGAGAGAAGGGCAGGGAGTTATAGCGATGGGAGAAGTATTTCCAAAAGGATTATTCGTTGGAGTTATTAAAGAAGTTTTTAAAAGCGATGCTAAACCGTTTCAGAGAGCAGATCTGATTCCTCTTTTCAATAAAAGAACGATTGATAAGGTCTTTATCATAACAGGCTACAAAGAATGAAAGATATTTTAAATAACTCAATTCTTTTTCTCTCCTTCTATTTCTTGATCGTTTTTCAAACAAGCTTTGCAATTCATTTTCCATTTTTTCAGATATTTTTCTATCTAACACTTGTTCTTCTTTCGGCATTAATTGTGTTTGAGAGTCCAAATAGTTACAGGGGAGTTTTTCTAGCAATCTTTGTCGGTCTGCTTTGGGACATCTTTTCTATTACTTTCTTTGGCTTCTATATTTTAACTCTAGGCCTGCCCGCTTTAATCTTGAAAATATTTTTAAAGAATTATGTTTGGTTTGTTCCACAAGAATCTTAAGATAGATATCTCTAACAGGGATGAGATTGAACCTCAAGAGGTTTTTTTAGATAATCTAACTAAAAAAAGAGATGAAAGGGGTGAATTCTCTGACAAAAAAATTGAGGTGCCTCTTTCTAGGCGTTGTTTTTATGGCCTTCTATTGTCTTGCTTTCTCGTCTTCTCTTTTCTTTTTTTGAAATCTTTTCAATTACAAGTGGTTAAAGGAGAAGAGTTCTCAATAAAAGCCGAAAGAAATAGATATGCTTTTTCTCTTATAGATTCTTCAAGAGGAGTTATCTATGATAAAAATTTTAACCAACTTGTTTACAATAGACCAGTCTTTAATTTAACAATTAATTCCAAAGAGCTGCCTTCGGAACATGAAGATATTTTTCAAAAGTTAGCCAAGATTGCCGAGATCGATTTAAACGAATTACAAGAAGATTTCAATGAATCAAACTCTGATTCTTTTGTTGTCTTGAGCGATTTAAAGCACGATGAGTTAATTAAATTAGAGATAAAGACAAGAGATCTTCCGGGAATAGAGATTACCAAAGAGACGCTAAGATATTATGACGATGCCGCTATCTTTTCTCACGTTATTGGTTATCTAGGCAAGATATCTCCAGAAGAGAGAAAGCAATTCCCTGGAGTATATTCTTTAAATGATTGGATAGGTAAAATTGGCCTTGAAAGACGTTACGAAGAAGAGTTGAAAGTTACTCCTGGTAGAACCAAGATAGAGAGAGATGTTCTTGGTAGGCCTCTTTCCGAAGAGCTTATCTCTTTGCCTCAATCTGGCAACAGTTTAGTTCTAACAATTGATGCTGACCTTCAAAGAAAAGCTTATTCAGTGCTTGAAGAACATCTAGTCAATATCGGCTCTAGGAATGCTGTTGTAGTCGCCACCAATCCTCAAACAGGCGAGGTCTTGTCTTTGATTAGCTATCCCGGCTTTGATAACAACGTCTTTTCGTCTGGTTCCAGCGAAGCAATTAATCAGATATTCAATGACCCAGAGATGTCCCTTTTCAATCGAGCCATAGCTGGTCTTTATCCAGTCGGCTCTACGATTAAACCTTTCATCGCTTTAGCGGCCTTAGAAGAAGGCATAGTGACTCAAGGGAAGCAATTCTATTCAGATGGAAGCATCACAGTTGCTAATCCTTGGGATCCCTCTAATCCATCTGTTTTTGGTGATTGGATGGCTCATGGCTGGGTTGATTTGAGAAGAGCTTTAGCAGTCTCTAGCAATGTCTATTTCTATACTATCGGTGGCGGATATCAAGACCAAAAAGGATTGGGTCCTGAATTAATGAAGAGATATCTTAATCTTTTTGGATGGGGATCGAAGACAGAGATTGATCTCTCTGGCGAAAAGGAAGGATTTATCCCATCTCCTGAATGGAAACGAGAGACAAGAAATGATTCTTGGCGAATCGGAGATAGTTACAATCTATCTATTGGACAAGGAGACATTGCCGTAACTCCACTTCAAGTAACTTATGCTTATAATGCGATAGCTAATGGAGGTCGATTAATGAGGCCAAGCTTAGTTAAAAAGATTATTAATGATGAGGGCGAGGTGGTTCAGATAAAAGAGATTGAAGTTGTTCAGGAAAATATCTTTAATGCAATCAATCTTAAGGCAGTTAGAGAGGGGATGAGAGATGCTGTTTTAATCGGTTCAGCAACAACATTGCAATCAGTGCCAGTGACTTGTGCCGCAAAAACAGGTACAGCACAGATATCTAAACCGGGCCATTATCACAATTGGGTCTCTGTTTTTGCCCCTTATGACGATCCAGAGATAGTCTTAACCGTAATTATTGAAGAAGTTGAAGGGATTAGAGCCGCAGCTTTACCTATCGCCAGAGATATCTTGACTTATTATTTCAAAGATTAGCTTGTTATAAACAAGAAAGAGATTATCTTTCCTGTTTTTATTTTGTATGTTATATTTAAAGAAACTATATGAATTCCGATGCCAAAAAGGAGGTTAGTTCTGAAATGCTTGATAAGCTTAAAAAAGAGCTAAATCATCTAAAAAAGACAAAAAGAAGAGAGATTGCAGATAAGCTCCGCCACGCCATCTCTTTTGGAGACCTTAAAGAGAATGCTGCTTACCATGAAGCGAAAGACGAGCAAGCTTTTTTGGAAGGAAGAATTGCTGAGCTAGAGCAGATTATAAGAAGTTCTGTTGTCTCTTGTAGCAGCAATAGATTATCCGACCAAGTTTCTATCGGTTCAAAAATTAAAGTTGTTTTAAATGATAATGAAGAAGAGATAACGATTGTTAGCGGATTAGATTCTGACCCTTTGAATGGCAAGATATCAGCCGACTCTCCAATGGGCAAAGCTCTTTTAGGAAAAAAGGAAGGTCAGGAAACTTTTTTGGAGACTCCTGCTCAAGAAAAGATTTCTATTAAAATTAAAAAAATAAATTAAGATGGCGACCATAGATGAAATTAGAGAGAACAGAATAGGAAAGATCAACAAGATTAAAAGCTTGGGTCTCTTGGCTTATCCGGGGGAGGTTAAAAGAGATTATAGCAACCAAGAAGCTCTGACAAAATTTTCCTCTATTAAAAAGCAAAACAGAGAGATATATTTAGTTGGCAGAATGAAATCTCAAAGAGGTCACGGCAAAGCTTGCTTTGTCGATATAGAAGATGGCACCGCTTCCATTCAAGTCTTTTTAAGGCAAGACTCTCTAGGAGAAAATCTTTATAACTTTTTTAAAGATAATTTTGATATTGGCGACTTTGTTCAAGTTAAGGGATTCCTTTTCTTAACAAAAAAGAAGGAGAAAACGATTGATGCCACCGATATCAAGATGATAAGCAAGAGCATTCTTCCGTTACCAGAAAAATGGCATGGCTTGAAAGATGTTGAGGAAAGATTCAGAAAAAGATATCTAGACCTTATCTTTAATAAAGAAAGCAAGAGAAACTTTGAGATTAGATCAAAGATAATAAGAGAGATTAGAAGATTTTTAGATGATCAAGATTTTCTGGAAGTTGAGACACCGATTTTACAGCCAGTTTATGGTGGAGCTCGGGCTAGACCATTCAAGACAAAGCTTAATGCTTTAAAGATGGATCTTTATCTTCGAATCGCCCCAGAACTATATTTAAAGAGATTGTTAATTGGTGGCTTTGAGAAAGTCTATGAGATTGGTCGCAATTTCAGAAACGAGGGAGTAGACAGAAGTCACAATCCAGACTTTACAGCGCTGGAATTCTATTGGGCTTATGCCAACTACAAAGATTTAATGAAGTTGACCGAGCAGATGTTTAATCAAATTATTAAAGCTGTTTTTGGTAAGCAAGAGATAGAGTATGAAGGCAAGAAGATAGACTTCAAGGCGCCTTGGCCAAGAGTCGACTTCAGCGATTTAATTAAAAGAGAAGCTAAGATAGATATAGATTCATTGAATGAAAAAGCCTTGAAGGATTTTTCAGTAAAGAATGGTATCAAGCTAGACAAAGGAGTGACAAAGGCCGAGATTAGCGATGAGATATTCAAAAAGTTTTGCAGGCCAAAGATATGGAATCCGACATTTATTCTACATTATCCAATTGGTTTCCAGCCTTTAGCAAAGTCTTTAGATAAAAATCCAGACAAGCTTGCTAATATACAATTGGTTATTGGTGGTTGGGAGATAGTTAATGCTTTCTCAGAATTAAATGATCCGATTGAACAGAAAAAGAGATTTCAAGAACAAGAAACTCTTTTCAAAAAAGGACTTGAGGAAGCTCAAAGAATCGATAATGATTTCTTGGAAGCATTGAGTCATGGCATGCCACCAGCTGCCGGCTTCGGCTTGGGTATCGACAGGTTGGCGGCTCTGTTAACAGATTCTCACAGCTTGAGAGAAATTATACTATTTCCTACAATGAAAAAGAGAAAGCAAGATGAATAGAAAAGAAGCACTAGAGTTAATTAAAAGATACGTCAAGAATGAAAACAGCATAAAGCATATGCTGGCGACTGAAGCGATAATGAAATCTTTGGCAGAAAGATTGAATCAAGACAAAGAAAAGTGGGCTTTAGCAGGTCTTTTGCATGATATAGACATGGAGATGATTAAAAGCCCTGACAAGCACGGCATCATGGCCTGCGAGATATTGCAAGAATTCAAGATAGATGAAGAGATCTTGGAAGCGGTAAAGGCTCACAATGAGGCGACAGGAAAAGAGCCAGTGAGCTTGATGGAAAAAGCCATTTTCTGCACCGATCCATTAACTGGATTGATTGTTGCTAGTACATTGGTTTTACCATCAAAGAAGATTAACGATCTCACTTCGGAATCGGTCTTAAAAAGATTTAAAGAAAAGGCTTTTGCTAGGGGAGCCCGCAGAGAAGCGATTAGTCGATGTTCCGAGATTAATTTAAATTTAGATGAATTTATTGAGCTAGGCCTTGAAGCGATGCAAAGCATTAGCGACGAGTTAAATCTTTAGCAATATAAATAAATATATGTTAGACATCAAATTCATAAGAGACAACGTATCTCTTGTTGAAGAAGTGATAAAAAACAAGGGAATCAAAATTGATTTAAATAGACTGCTTGCTTTAGACAAAGAGAGAAGGGAATTGATTCGTCAGTTAGATGATTTAAGGTCTGAGCAAAACAAGCTTGGTCGAGAAGATATAGAGAAAGCAAGAGAAGTCAAGGCAAAAATTAAAGAGATAACTCCAGGATTTCACGAAGTAGAGAAAGAATACAATGAATTGATAATCCTAACCCCTAATCTTTATTCAGAAGATACACCGATAGCTAAAGATGAATCGGGCAATAAAGAGGTCTCTAGCTGGGGTAAAATCCCTGAGTTTAAATTCAAAATAAAGGACCATATAGAGATCGGCCAAGATTTAAATATATTAAACCTTGAGAAAGGAGTTAAGACGAGCGGCTTTCGAGGTTATTATTTAAAAAACGAAGGGGCCTATCTCGCCTTTGCATTAATTTGGCACTCTATCAACAAGATGAAAGAGAGAGGTTTTTCTTTCATGATTCCACCAACAATTTTAAAAGAATTTTCTCTTATCGGTAGCGGTCATTTTCCATTTGGCAAAGAAGAGGTCTATCAGATAGCTAATCCGGGCCGTATAGCTGACACTGACAACAAGAAAGAGAATCTTTATCTTGGAGGAACATCAGAGCCATCTCTTTTAGCTTATTTCTCAGACACTGTCTTAGATGAAAAGGATTTGCCGATAAAGACTTGCGCTTTTTCTCAATGCTACAGATCAGAGGCTGGTAGTTACGGCAAAGATACCAAGGGCCTTTATCGATTACATGAATTTATGAAAGTAGAGCAACTAGTTCTCTGTAAAAACGATATAAAAGAGTCTAATCGTTGGTTGGAAGAGATGAGAAAGATCTCAGAAGAGATTCTTCGAGAATTAAAACTTCCTTATCGAGTTGTTCAAGTTTGTAGCGGAGATATGGGAGCAGGCAAGTACAAGATGTATGATATTGAAACTTGGATGCCATCAAGGGAAAATTACGGAGAAACTCATTCAGATTCTAATTTAACTGACTGGCAATCAAGAAGACTCAATATCTTTTATAAAAACTCAAAAGGAGAGAAAGTGTTAACTCATGCTTTAAACAACACGGTGATTGCTTCACCAAGGATATTGATAGCTATTTTAGAGAACTATCAACAGAAAGACGGCAGCGTTAAAGTTCCAAAAATTTTACAGAAGTATATTGGTAAAAAAGAGATAAAAAAAAGGAGCTAATTTAGCTCCTTGGAGGAGGTCTTGATTGCGTTAGAAGATAGGCAATAGCAACGATGAGAACAATAGTCAGGGTAAGCCCTAGGTCTTGATTCACTTTGAACCCTCCCTTCTTGCTTTGTGTTAAAATTATCGCATGAGAAGAAAAATATTACAAGTCATTCTAGGCTTAATAACAAAAAGGATTGTTAAGAGATATAATCCGATTATTATAGCTGTTACTGGAAGTGCTGGTAAGACATCGACCAAAGATGCGCTAGCAATCTTTTTAGAGAGATATTTTTCAGTTAGAAAAAGCCCTGGTAACTTAAACACCGAGTTTGGTTTGCCACTTGTCTTTATCGGTGCAGAGAAGAGTGGTGGTAAATGCATCTTGTCTTGGCTCAAGATCATATTCTCTGGGATAAAAAAGATAGTTAAAGAAGAAAAGAGTTATCCCAAGATGATAATTGTTGAGATGGGAGCTGATAGGCCTGGAGATATCTCGTACTTAACTGGACTAGTTAAGCCTCAAGTCTCAGTTTTAACTTTGATAAGTGATTCACCGGTTCATTTAGGGAATTATCAAAATTTAGATCAATTAATTCAAGAAAAGTCAGAAATAATCAGACCTTTAAATAGTGATGATTATGCAGTTTTGAACTTTGACGACCCAAGAGTTAGAGCTCTCAGAAAAGAGACCAAAGCCAAGGTGATCTACTATGGATTTGATGAAGGCGCAGATGTCAGAATAAGTAACTTCAGTTACAGGCAAGAACAAGGATATCTCAAGGGAATCGTCTTCGCAATCAGCTATAAAGAAGAAAAAAAGGTTATCTATTTGCCGAACTGTCTAGGCAAGCCTTTTGCTTATGCTGTCGCAGCAGCTTTATCTTGTGGAATTGTTTTCAATCTTGGATTAAATAGAGCGGCAGATATATTCAGAGACTTCGAGCCAGAAAAAGGTAGATTAAATTTAATAGATGGAAGAAGTGGCTCTTTGATCTTGGATGATACCTATAATGCTTCTCCTGCTTCAGTTAAGTCTGCCCTAGAGACACTTTCTCAATTGCCGGCAGAAAGACGCATCGCTGTGCTTGGTGATATGAAAGAGTTAGGAGGAAATTCTCAGAAAGCACACAGAGAGATTGGTAGTCTTGCCGCAGGCATTGTTGATATCTTGATCGCTGTTGGTCAAGAGGCCAAAGAGATTCGTGATGAAGCGGTTGAGATGGGTCTCGGTGTTAAGAATAGCTACCACTTTGAAGATTTAGAAACTGCCTCTGAAACTGTGAAAGAGATTGCCAGCGCTGGTGACTTAATTCTTGTTAAGGGTTCTCAATCTATGCGCATGGAGAAGATAATAGAAAAAGCGATGAAGAATCCTGACAGAGCAGGAGAACTTCTAGTTCGCCAGGAAACTTCTTGGAAAAAGAGATGATTAAAGAGATCGAAGATAAAAAAGAGTGGGAAAATTTTGCAATAAATTTTGATAAAAGAACTTTTTTGAATTCTTGGAATTGGGGAGAGTTTAGAAAGTCGATAGGGGATAGGATATATAGGAGAGGCCTTTGGCTTGATGGCAAGCTAGAAGCTCTTTTTTTTACTTCAATTGTTCATTCAAAGAAGGGTAAGTTCTTGCTTGTTCCCCATGCTCCCTTGATTAAAGAAAGTTCAATTAAAGATCTCTTGCCTGAGATAATTAAAGATTTAAGATCGATAGCTAAAAAAGAGAGAGCTTCTTTCATTAGAATAGCTCCATTATGGGATGAGAAAGTTTCAAAAAGAGTTTTAGGTGATTTCGTTAAGTCTCAATCTTCAGTTTTTCCTGAAAAAAGTTGGCAACTCGACCTTTCTTTAGAAGAAGATGCAATCTTGTCAGGAATGAAAAAAAACACTCGCTATTCAATAAGAAAGGCACTGAAAGACAAAACCCTTGAAATAGTTGAAGAAGACGACATCAATCATTTCTATGAGATATATAAGAAGACTTCTTTGCGACAAAGATTTAAACCATTCTCTTTTGATTATCTTGAAAAAGAGATGCAATCTTTTCTTGAAGATAATCAAGCTAAGATATTTTTAGCCAAGAAAGGCGATAAATTTGTTTCTGCTGCTTTTGTCGTTTTTTGGCAAGGAATTGCTTTTTATCATCATGGAGCCTCTTCGGCCAACTCCGGATTTGCCTCACATCTTATTCAATGGCAGATTATCAAAGAAGCTCGCAAGAGAGGTTGTCACAAGTATAATTTTTGGGCAATAGCTCCAAACGAAGACAAGAATCATCCTTGGGCAGGTTTAACGTTTTTCAAAAAAAGCTTTGGTGGTCAGGAGATAAGCTATTCTCAAGCTAGAGATATACCAATTAAATTAAATTATTGGATAACATATATCTTTGAAAAGATTAAAAGATGAAAAAGAAAGGAAAAAGATATAGAAAATCATATAAGAAAAAGCCACGTCGAGCACTGCACAAGAGCGAGCTTTTCTGGGACATCTCTTTTCTCGTCTTCTTTGTTTCTCTTCTTTCCTATTTTCTTTTTCTTTCCAGTATATTTGAGATTAAAGAGATACAAATTTCAGGAACTCAACAAGAGATAGAGTCTTTTGTCGAAAAAGAGATTTCCAAACCAATACTTTTTAAAGATTCAAGAAATATATTTTTATCGAGACCGCAAACGATTGCTCAAAAGTTGATTAATGAATTTCCTAATCTTGCCAGGATCAAAGTAGCTAGAAGTTATCCAAATAAAATTATTATAGAAGCTCAAGAAAGAAGCCCAGCAGGAATTCTTTGTGCTCAAGAGTGCTTCTTGATTGATTACAGTGGCACGATATTCAAACAAGTCGAAGAAGAATCAAATTTGATTATAAGAATTGATGGCTCCTATAATTTAGGTGACAAGGTTTTATCTGTACAAGAGATTAAACTGATAGTCGATATCTTTTCTGCGATTGATGGTATCAAGGAATTTCACTTTGAAAGACCAATCGCGGAGACTTTAATGAAGGGTGGCTGGAAAATTATATTCGATTTAAATCAAGACGTTTCTTTGCAGCTATTCAATTTATCGCTTGTTTTAGAAGAAAAGATAGCTCCCGAAAAGAGAAGCCATCTTGACTATATCGATTTGAGGTTTAATAATCGAGCCTATTTCAAGTATCGCGATTAAGTTAGTTGATATAATAGATAAAGATCGATTTGCCTGCTCTTGCGACAGGCTCTTTATCTATAATCCAATTATAATAACCTGTTTCTTGATCAAAGCCATCAATCGGTGTTCCGGTACCGCCCATTAAATGATTCACTGAAACAGCCAACCAGCCTGTAAGCTTTTCTTGGTTGGCCTTGAAGACAATCTCTTGGTTTTCGTTTTCGGTTACATCTTTGGGATCAAACCTCTGGTGTCTTCCTGGCAACCAATAATTGGGGTCTTCACCTCCAAAGTAATCTATATATATCTCGTCAATCTCCTTCTCTTCTATGAAATCGATTAATCGATAGAAATCTTGCCCCCAGCAGTAATTTGAATCAACAGCATGTAGATACCCCTTATTTGTTCCGCCAGAGAGTTCGTTGTAGTAAGGAATGTAGTGGGGGAATGTTGCAAGAGAAGAAAAGGCATACCAAGCAAACAAGATAATGATTACGGAAACAAAGTGTTTTTTGCATTTCCAAGATTCAATTTCTGTTAATATCTTCTTGATAGCGACAGCAAGAATCAGATAAACAAAGGGGAGAATTGGAATAAGATGCCTTATACCGATATTCAAGTTGCCGACAAGTGCAGCTGCCCAATAGATTGCAATAAAGATTAACAAAGAGAAGATAACAAAGTTATTTTGTAGAACTCGAGAAAGAGTGGCGATTTTTTTCTTTTTTCTCAAGAAGATAAAAGCAACTGTTAAAAGAACTAAAATAGTTAGCAGATTAAGGGCAATAGGCTCCTTCATTAAATATATCAAAGGAAAGTAGTACCACCATCCTTCAGCTGACATCTCACCAAGGAAATAGACAGTATTGCCAAAGCCAGTTCTTTGAGTAGCCATCAATAGACCCCTGAAGTACTGACCTAGGTGTCTTACATGTTCTATCTCGGTCATCTGATAGACAAGATCTCTTGCGGGTGGCATCGGATTAGGAGCCAAATCAGTTCGAGTGTCTCTAATCTGTTGTTCTATCGGTTGATTGTAATTATGAGCGATATAGACTGGCCAAATAACAAAAACGACAGCAATTATACCGATGAGAAGCGAAAGAGAAGTGTATCTAAACAAGGTTTTAACTCTTTCTTTAGGAGCAGATATCAGAGCATAGATAATAGTTATTATGATAAAGAATGGAATCAAGAGAACTATAGAGAATTTAAACAAGAGACCGATACCGAGAAAGAGAGAGGCAAGCAAGACATTTTTAGTTTCAGGATTTTTCAGGAATTTCAGCCAGAAATAAGTTGCTAGGAATGTTCCCAAAGCTGCTCCGACATCAGTTGTGACTAGGTTGCCGTGTGCAATCATTGTAGGAGAGAAAGAAAAGAGAGCTAATGACAAGATGCCAGCAAGGTTACCTCCAATTTCTCTGGTCCACTTAAAGACAAACCAAGCAAGAATTAAGAGAAGGATAATCATAGGAATTCTTGACCAAAGAATCATCGCTCTTGGATCGTTGTCTGATTGATAAAGAAACTCATTGCCTAAATCGAATTGAACCCACCAGCGAGGAGCCTCTTGGTTGTGTTGCCAATTTTCGCTTGTATAAGGAAAATTCAAATCCATGAAAAGTAGGGGCAGAGAAGAGAAGCTTTTGATTAATGGCGGATGCTCGGGATTTATTCTGAAATCATTATATTTTAAATAAGAATAGCCAGCTGGAATATGAGCCTTCTC
>PWOE01000125.1 GCA_003557585.1 Candidatus Nealsoniibacteriota bacterium
CCGGCATAAACCTTTATCTTGTCATTTCGATTCTTTGCTTTCACGCTTAGATAAGCATTTTTCTTTTGCATTTTATCCTCCAAGATAAGGGGTGAGCATTATACCCACCCCATTGTTAAGGTTTAAGCCCAAGTACCTACTGCGCCAACACAAGACCATTGACCTCTGTTAATGCAAAGTAATCGGATTGAAGCACCGGCTGGAGTTGCACAAGCTACTGTAGCATCAGGTGCTTGCAATGCACCTGAACTTGCGGCAATTTGTTCTCCAGATTGTGGTGTCAAGGTTACAGCGTCGGCTGAAGATAAATGCACTTCGTGATACCTTCCGGGTAAAGCATCAGGCAGTGTCAGTGTCAATACCGAATCGGAAGTATTTGCGAAGTTACCGCATTCCATCAGGTTTAAGTGGTCGCTTATATCGAAGGTAGTACCGACTACTGTCAGTATATCCACCCTTCGACCTCTATGTACGTAGTATGCGTTTAATTGTGCCATTATATCCTCCTTATCTGTCTACCAATACAACCATTGAGGATTGATTGAGTATGTCAAAGGTATTAGGCAATACAATTTTATTAGGTTGACCAACTGCATATACGTTAAGCTCATCAGCTTTTGCAACGAACTCATTTCTGCATATACCATAAACTTTGGAGAGCATAAGCTCTTTTTGTTTCCTGAAATTGAACTCTTCAATCTCGGTATAGAAAGGAATTACGTCAGCAAAGCCTAATGAACCTTGACCGTAAATGTTGATGGTTGTGTTGGTGTAAGTGCCGTCATCGGCAGGGTCGCCGTGATAACCTAATGCTAATTGACCGGTATCGTCGAATGCGTGAGAAGCGAATGTTCCCAAGTTTCCGGGAGAACCGGGTTTATTAACGAACCAAGAACGTGCAGCGACTTCGTCAACGAGGAATACGAAATCTCCCCATCGATACAGTTTCTTTGCAAAGAAAACATTGTTGTAGCTGTTACTTGACTCGACTGCTCGCATATCTGCTCTGATAGTAGTGTCTTGAATAAGGTTGTGCCAAGTTCTCAAATTGATTACTGCTAACCAATATGGGTTACCATCAACGACAATACCTTTTTCAATACGTCTTGCGGTACACTCTTCTGCTATTGCATACAAAGTTGCAGCGGAAGGAGCGGTATGTCCGGCTTGTACGGCAGTGTTAATTTGTGCTGATGTTTTGTTCTGTCCAACATTTCCAACAGCGGTTAAGGCTGGAGCTCCATCCCAGCTATACATATTCGGATGCCATTTGATTTTGACACCGATACCGTCAGGAGAATCATTCAAACCTTCCGATACGTTTTGAGAGTAGCCTTCGTAGAAAGCTGCTAAAAACTCAGCGTTCATTCTTTCCTTACCGAGTTCGGTAATCAATGGTTCGGCTAAATCGTAGTAGCGTTCCCATTTGTCGGTTCTCAGTTTGTCCATTACACCTTTCTTAAGGTTTACAGTCCAGTTAGTTTCGTTGATGTAAGCTCTTGAGAATAAGTGTCTTATAGTTTCACCTGTTCCTACAAGGTCTTGATTACCTCGTTTGTCAGGCTGTACGAGTCTTCTTTTCATTGGCATCTGTACGAAGTCTGTGCCTTCGGATACAAACGATGCCCCATCTAATCTATGTACAATAGCATTCGCAGGGAACACTATCTGGTCGTTGTTCGTGAGTAAGCCAGTGTTTGACCTCATTTCGGAAGTGATTTGACCGGAGATGCCATAGAACATAAGCTGTCTGTACAGCTCTGCCTGCATCAATGTGTCCCGTACTCCAAAATTGTGTAGGTCGGTTACTTGTTTTGTCGGCATAATATACCTCTTTAGTTTAGAGGTTTCATAACTATATTAGTTACATCCGTCTTGCTTTTTTAATTCTCTCAGAGACTTGAGCAAGTTTTTCATATTGATTGGTATTTGCAAGGTGGCTAATCAGAGCTATCTGTTGTTCGTCTGTTAAGTTCTCAATAGAAGTACCGCCTTCTTTACCATTTATTACTGTAGTTGCTTTTTGAGTTGCACCGGCAATATCAGTACGCACTTTCTGCTGAACGTTGAGAGCTATAGCTTTATGAACGAAGTCTGCTCCGAAGGTTTTGATAACTGCTGCCTGAACGTCTTCGTCAGTAACCTCGTTACCTGTACCTGCATACTCCTGTGCTTTCTTTGAGACAGTATCCCAATGTTCTGTGGGTATCTCATCAAGCCCTAACTGTTTGGCTACACCGTCTTTCTTTTCTTCAAGCAACTTCTTATTTTGCGAGGTGTACATCTGTTGACGTACAGTCTCCTCTATCTCTGCTTTTTGCTTTCTATTGGAAAGGTCACGTTGTGCTTTCAACAGTTCTTCTTTCTTCCTGCTTAGCTTTTTGTAGTCATCATCTTCTTTGTCAAGTTCATCGTCAAAGCTTTCTTTAATCTGCTTATCGATTTTCTTGAGCTTGGCATTCAATGATAACTCTTCATCCTCAAGTTCTTCTAATGGGTTTGTAGTAACAGATTTACGTTTATTACCTACCTCATTACCTAACTTGCCGATGTATTGTTGTTTCTTGTAAAGCTCATTTATAAGTTCTTCTGAGCTTTTACCTTTATAATTCTCGGCAAACTCTATAGGAATATCTCCGAACTTGTTATTGTCCGGGTCTCCCTTCAAGGGTTCGGGTTGTGGTTCGGGCTTATTATCCTTATTGAGTCCGAGTATTGTATCAATGTCACCATCAATTTCAATACCGTCAATAGAAGATTTAGCCGTTTGTTCTTGCATTTCTTCTTCTGGTATCATTTTGTTTCTCCTTGTGGTTGTGGCATTTGTGTTGCAACTCTTTGGTTGACGAATGCTTCCTCTGCTAACATATCCTGTACGGACATACCTTCCTGAGCCATTCTCATCCAAGCTGCTTTATCCTTAAGATTTGAGTTTTCTATTATCGGTGTCCAGTCTATTGAATCGGGCGGAAATCCTGCATTAAGAAGTGTCTGTACCATAGCAAGGTTCTGATTAAACAGCTGCTCTCTCTTCATAGGTGTGCTATCTCCATCGTCTAACGTTGCCTGTGCTTTGGCTGTCCTGACATCATTGAGAGTTACTTCACCTA
>PWOE01000053.1 GCA_003557585.1 Candidatus Nealsoniibacteriota bacterium
AATTGCTGGATAGCCTGATTAATCTGCTCAACGCCTGAGTTCTGTTCCCGGCTGGCCGCAGCTATCTCCTGGACCAGTTCAGCTGTTTTCTGAATATCAGGAACAATCTTCCTGAGCATATCTCCAGCTTTTTCTGCAACTTCAACACTTGATCCCGAGAGATCAATAATTTCAGCGGCTGCTGTCTGGCTTCTTTCTGCAAGCTTTCTTACTTCTGATGCAACAACTGCAAAGCCCTTGCCTGCTTCTCCTGCCCGGGCCGCTTCAATGGCTGCGTTCAGGGCCAGGAGATTGGTCTGTCTGGCAATTTCTTCAATTATTGAGATCTTGTCTGCAATCTGTTTCATGGCGTCAACGGCTTCATAAACAACCTTACCGCCTTCCTCAGCATCCCTGGCTGCCTGGGTGGCCATCTTCTCAGTCTGGGCGGCATTGTCTGTATTCTGTTTAATATTGGCTGCCATCTGCTCCATGCTGGAAGAAACCTCTTCCACAGATGCTGCCTGCTCAGTAGCTCCCTGAGACATTTCCTCAGATGAGGCTGAGAGTTCTTCACTGCCTGATGCCACGTTTTCAGATGCAGTCTTGACCTCCATGACAACTTCCTTGAGCTTGTCACGCATGCGCTGCATGGCGCCAGCCAAGATACCAATCTCATCTTTCTGCTCAACGTCAAGTTGGGCAGTTAGGTTTCCATCAGACATATCCTGGGAAAAGGAAACACCCTTGGATACTGGTGTGGTTATAGCTCTGGTCAGGACAACTCCGAGAAGAAGTGCAAGGACGACGCCAATAGCCATACCTGCCAGAGCAATGGTTATGGCCTGTCGTGCGTCCTGGTTGGCCGTTTCAATGGCTTCAGCAGCCACTTCTTCATTTATGTGGATAACCTGCTCCAGAATACTCATTGTCACAGTCTGTCTCTCTCTGGAATCAACTAAGGCTATCTCGGTCATACGCTCATACAGTTCATCAGCTTGCTCTGCTATGGCTATAAGCTGGTAAAAGTAATCAAACGTGGTTTCGGCCGCAGGGACCATTTCATTTACAAAAATATTCTGGGCCTGCTCCTGGTTTCCGGCCCGGACCAGATCTCTGATATCTCCAACACTTCTGTGAAATGCGTTGTGACCAGGTACGATTTCCCTGAGTATTCTTGTAATGTCTGGATTGTCTATGCGGAAATCAGCCATCCACCTGCCAAAATTACAGGCTGTCGCGTCAGCGCCACCCTCAAAGTTCTGCCCCATGAGCAAAAACCTGCCTACATTATCCATAAGGGCATAGTGATCTCCCCTGAACTGCTGTAGATCAGACAAAAACTCATCAGGGTTAAGGATGCCAGTGGCATCAAGCTCTCTGGACATATCAAAAAACTCATTATTGACTCTTCCCCAGGCCTGCAGGCTGGGTGTGAATTCTCTCCAGATGGCCTCCTCTTCCTTAGTTTGTGGCAGAGGGGCGTAAACTTCCAGAGCTTGCTGGTATCTGGGCCTGGCCTGTGCAACGTTGTCATATTGGCGTTGCCTGTCTTCTAAGGTCAATTGTGGACTCAGCAAAGTCCGGATGGCCACTCGTACGGTTTCAAACTCCTTTTCAACTTCCCGCAGACTGTCAATGCTTGGCAGACGGACCTCGCCAATTTCCTCGATATGACCGGTAAGGTTATTGGCTCCCCTCCAGCCGAAAAAACCCACAATTAGGACAATAAGGGCGACAATAATAAATCCGCCCAGCAACTTAACACCTAATTTAATGTTCTTCATCTGTCTTCCCCCTGTTGCACATTAAGGTATAAAAATACTATCTACTTTAAAAAACTCGAAGTATTGTTCTATTTTTTTCGTTCAGAAGAAGTTAGTGAGCTCAGGTGCTGTTGTTTGATCGTTACTTTGTCTTGAATCCAGAGAAGTGTAGCATACTTTTTTAAAAGCGCATAAAAGATAGCAATATTAAACAATTGAATTTTATATTGCCATTTACATGAAAGCAACAACTATCAACAATTAGCCATTCAATGACTAATTTAATAAATTTCGGCTGACCCGGTTTATGCTCCCTTTGCCCGATTCATATTATAAATTAAATCAATAGATTAGATCCTGTCCGAATTTCCTGTTCCGTCTTTCAAAATTTTCCTGACGGGCCTTTTTGGTCGTCTCAGCACGCTGTCCTGCCCTGACCCTGGTCAGACCCCACGGCCCGACATCCACCCTGACGTTTGGCGATGTACAGGGCCTGGTCCGCTGCCTCTAACATGTCTCCGGGTTTGATCATGGACGACCGGGCCTGGGCAAAGCCAATACTCACCGGACCTTCCCAGATGACCTCATGGTCCTCGTTGCGATATGTCTTGTCTGTAGCCAAAATTTTCTCGGCCACCAGGGCCGCGTCTTCTTCAGCACACTGAGGACAGATCACCAGAAACTCATCCCCGCCAACGCGGCAGACCGTGTCATCAGTCCGCACGGATTCCCGCAGGGCAACGGACAGAAAACGCAGCAGATCATCCCCCACTGCATGACCATGCGTGTCGTTGACCTGCTTGAACTTGTCAGCATCCAGCAGAAGAACGGAAAAATTAAAACCCTGTTTTTGCGTCTCGGCCCAAAGATTGTCCAGCAGGGACATGGCAAAACGCCGGTTGGGCAAGCCGGTCAGCTCGTCATGCACGGCCAAGGACTGCAGCTGGCGATTGGCCTGTTTCAACTCGGCAGTACGCTCTTCAACAAGTTGTTCCAGGCTATTGTTTAGTCGGCGCAATTCCAGGTTACGTTGAGAAACAGTCTTGAACAGACCCTTTAACGCGGTGATCAGCGGTTCAGTACCGCTCTGGCCGTCATCGGCTTCGGCCTGATAAACTTCATCCGCGTCCTGACCAGCCCGCACCGCCTGAATCTGCCTGGCCATTCCCTGGTCAACGCCGAGTATGTGATAAGCCAGCCAGTCCACCAGATAACCAAGCATCTGCTCTGTCTCATCCGGCGAAAGGTCACCAGCCCTGTCCGCCAGCAATGCAGCCTCATCCACAAAAGATTTGTGCAGTCTATGATGATACTGGATATAGGCCGAGGCAAGACCCACGGATTTCATCAGGGAT
>PWOE01000008.1 GCA_003557585.1 Candidatus Nealsoniibacteriota bacterium
GGATCAGGCTCAGGATCAGGCTCGGGTTCAGGCTCAGGATCAGGTTCCGTTTCTTGCTCGTCAGCACCTACTGCATCTCCTGCATTTACCAGTCCGTAACCCTGTTCTGTTGATTCCAAATTCTCAAGTCGCTCCACCGTAGTTTGCAGTATTTCCTTTACCTCATTATTTGTTAAACTATTACCCATTGCCCACACAAGAGCCGCTGTTCCGGAAACATGTGGAGCCGCCATTGACGTTCCACTCCACGCTTCATACTTGTTTCCAGGTACGGTAGAAAGAATGCTTACTCCCGGAGCCGCCAGTTCTACTTGCTCTCCTCTTGAAGACCAGCTGGCAATATTATCATCTTTATCTGTTGCACTTACTGCAATTACTTCTGAATATGCCGCTGGATATCCAACAGTATCTTCACCAGGACCGGAATTCCCAGCCGAAGCCACTAAAAGACTTCCTTCGCTAAAAGCATATTCAACGGCGCTTTGTACTGTTTCTGAATGACCTCCCCCTAAGCTCATGTTAATAACTTTCATCTCATTGTCCGCAGCCCAAATTATTCCTTCTGCAACTCCTGCCCAACTTCCTCCTCCTTGACGATCCAAAACTTTGACCGCGTAAAGTTCAACATCATGAGCAACACCAAGAACTCCTTTATTATTTTTCAATGCCGCTACTGTTCCGGCAACGTGAGTACCGTGTCCGTGATCATCATCCCAAGAATTGGCACATCGAGCAGGTGGAAAACAATTGACTGCGGCATAGCCTCCAGCAACATTTAAATCTTCATGACGAGAATCAATGCCTGTGTCAAGAACAGCGACCTTCACCCCTTGCCCGGTACTAACAGTGTGAGCTCTCGGAGCTTCAATTCTTTCAACTCCCCAAGGAATCACATCACCATGAGCATACATCATTCCATTCTCTTCCACAAAAGAAATCTGGGAACTGCGACTACTCCATCCGGAAATCGCCTTCTCCGCCGCTTTTTCCGGCAGTGTAATCAACAAAACATTAATCTGATTCAATTCTTTAACCACTCCTCCTCCTTGTGATCTAACAAAATTATGAGCAGATTGTCCGGGGACACCCTCAAACCCTACCAATACTTCTACCAAGCCATTCTCATCAACAGGCCTTGCTTCTCCTGTATTTAATCCTAATCCAATTATTAAGAATACAACCAAAAACAATCCTGCAAATATTTTTAAGAAATAATTTTCTTTTTTCATTTTTTAAATAAATTAACTTTTAAAATGACCTTTGTGAACGACAAACGCTATATAT
This sequence comes from Candidatus Nealsoniibacteriota bacterium, assembly GCA_003557585.1. Classification (GTDB taxonomy): domain Bacteria; phylum Patescibacteriota; class Minisyncoccia; order Minisyncoccales; family CSSED10-335; genus CSSED10-335. The sequence goes on from PWOE01000008.1 coordinate 1,285, forward strand.
TATCTAATACACTTTATCTTTAGTGTTAAGTATACGAAACGAGGGGAAGAATTCAAGAGTACAACAAAACCCCCTCCTTTTTACCGGAGGGGGTTGTTGTTTCGGCCAGATTTTCTTACCTGATTGGCTTGAAGATGTAGTAGAGAACTACTCCAAGTACTGCTAAACCAAGAATGATTACAACAATCGCTCCGGTGTTGCTCTTGTCTTCGTCTTCGGTTTCTTCTCCTTCAGCGTCAACTTCCGCATCTAAGAGATCTTCATCATCAATATCTTCCATCTCGTCATCAACAGCCGGTACATCTCCATCTTCCCTTGCATCTTCTTCTCCCAAGACTACTCCATCCTCTCCAACCAAACCTACTCTCACCCCTCCTAAACTATCAGGAACAAGGCTAGGTATTGGAAGATTAAGTTCTGGACAGACAATCATATTGATCCATCTTCTGGTTGTGAGATAGACATAACCTGTTGGTTTATTGATTCCCCAAGGAGCAAGTACTTGCTCTGCATATTTGGATTGGAAATGCTCAACTGCTTTTTTGGTAAGCTCTCCAAAGAATCCATTTAACGGCAAGCTTTCTCCCATGTGTTGGTTGAGGAATGTTTGAAGCTTTAAGACTTCATCAGGATTGTTTGTTCTTCCGTATCTGAGATGTTCATAAAGGTACATTTCACAAGACGTTTCATCTGTTTCTCCAAGCACCTCTCCTTCGTCTGTTTCTCCAAGTACTTCACCTTCAGCTGCAGGTGTAGGAATAAACGCTACTCTCTGGCCTGATCTTGATCCTCCAGAAGTTGGAGGAGTTGTTGTTGTCACCTCTGATGTCCACATAGCATAGACAGTGATATCTCCGGTAATCTCTTTGGTTGAATCAAACGATTCGCCTGTTCCGTCCTCCTTAGTATTCCATCCCTCAAAAGTATATCCTGCTTTGGTTGGGTTTTCTTGCATATTTTCTCCCAATGATTTACCATGGTCAGCATTTTTTGTGCCTAAAGGATCTTCTCCATCTTTGAATGTTACTGTGTAAGGATCATTTAATGATTCTTCTTCTGTTGGCAGAAAATATGCAATAGCTCTCCAATCTCGGTTCATGACCACATCTATAATAGCGCTGTAATAAGGAGTTCTATCTTTCTGAATATCTTCAATATCCGTAAGAATCCATCGACGAAATTCATATCCTTCATTCGGATAAGCTGTCAAGGTAGCTTCTTCTCCATGTCCATATTGGTATGCTATACCATTGTGTCTTGATCCACCCTCAGGATCCGTGGTTCCTCTGCCCGACTCCCACATCTCTACGGTTAAAGTGGGACCAACTCCGCAATATACTTGAACATCATCCACTAATCCACCATAAGTATTTATTGGACCACCATGAGAAAATTTTATAGTTGCTTTTGAATCCTCGGCAGTAAAGTAATAAGTTTCATACTGCCACTTAATAGAGCCATAACCACTAATAATAGTCTCGCTCAAAAGTAAAGTATCTTCTTCACTTCTTACTTCTACATTTACTTCACTATCAGTAGCTTGTTCTTGTGGTCGTGGAGACCAAGCAAAAATTAATTGATAGCTTTCTCCTGGAATAGTTTCAAATTCTTGCTCAATAGCACTTGCAGAACTACCCTGAGGATCACTATCAAGTTCTAAGTGTTGATTGCCATCAGCTGAATCGAAAACATTTCCCTGAAGTTCTATTTGGGCAGACGGCTCAGACACATTATTCCATCCGTCAATTGAGTCATAAAGCTGCCAACCACCAGAAACTACAGGCTTTTCAAAACTACCATTTTCAATA
>PWOE01000122.1 GCA_003557585.1 Candidatus Nealsoniibacteriota bacterium
ACCATTGAACCATCTTACAGGTTCTACGTTGCACCAATTTCTTGGACCATATTTATTTGCACCAAAGTTTAGAACTTTAATAACTTCTTCAGTAGCATTAATAGGTAATATATCCCATCTCAATTTTCCTTTATCATGTTTGTATTCCATTATTTCTCCTTTTTGAGTTGAGTTTTTAGTGATATACCATCCTCAGTATCTTTCTGAAGTAACTCAAAATTATCTAAATACTCTAAGTAATTTTTATTAAACTCTACAGGCTGTTGGTTCCATGTTACAACGGCTTTTATAATCCTTATTGCTGTTTTATGGTCCATTTTAATCCTCCTTGTTTTTAAAAGTATTGAAATGCCAGGCATGTCTTATAGCATCTCTACAGTGTTCATTGATTGGATGCTTGGTAATACTAGTAATATAACCCTTTCCATTGGGGATTATAACACCTTTATGAACTAATATTTTATCACTCCATCTTTGTTTAACTTGGGAAGCAGTTTGCATAACATATTTAATATTATTAGCAAAACAGAAATATTTCATTACTCCAATTAATTGACATGTTTCAAATCTTGAGTTTGTTTGAGAGGTAGCTAATTGACTGTATAATAAATAGTCTTCTATAACCACACACATTCTTTTTTTGTATTTATTTTTATGTGTTTTTATCACATGCAGGTGTTCTTTCCAATATTCTTCTTGACTACAGAATTTTAAGGCTTCTATTTGATCTACTTTGGTTATAGCTTTTTGTTCTGCGGATAACACACACCAACCTGTAGTTCCTTTACCTTCTCGGAAAGCACCTGAGGGATCAATCCCTAAGATAAAGTCGTAACTCATTTTCAGTACTCACCTCCTTTTTTTCTGCCCAGTTTGTTTTACTGACAGAAACTTCTGCAATGATAGGTATTATACAATCATCAAAGGTTTCCATTATTTCTTTGAATTTAAAGAAATGTTCAGCCTCTTCAGAAATTGCATCCCAGAAAAACTCATCATGAATGTTCATTTGAAGCTGAGATTTTAGGTTATGTTTTTTTGAATATTCATATAACTCACATAGTTTTATTTTAAGGAAGTAAGCTGCACTGCCTTGTACTAGGAGATTGATTAGTTTATGTCCTGAGGCATTGTAGTATCTTACACCCCAAATGTTTTGTGTGTTGGAGAAAGCAGCTCTACTATAACAATAACTATGGTAGTGTTTTACACCTGGGAAAGCTTTATAATAAGCTTGATCTATTTTTGTTATTTCTTCTTCAGTTTTCTCAGGAAACATTTCTCTTATAACTCTTCTTGATGCTCCATAATTTTTGGCAAAGTTTGTTGTTTTACCTTCATATCTGTGTTTTTTCCAATCAGGATGTTCGGGATGTGTTTCTGGGTATATTTCCATAGCCATAACTCCATGTACGTCAGTTGGTTGCCAAGTTTCTGGATCACATTGATAAGGCATAAAAGCCCTACACAAATTTATATCTGGTTTACCTAGAAGTACTGTGTATAGAGCTTGTTTTCTTAGTTCAATTTGGGACCAGTCAATAAATATAGTTGCTTCTTTTGTTGGTATAATTAATTTTCTTGGATGGAATAGCTCTTCCCCATCAGAAGTAGTGATACCTTCTCTTGGAAATTGCTGAAAGGAAGAAGTTACTCTTCCAGACACAGCACCTACTTGATTGATTGTAGTGTATAGTTTATTATCCATTTTTAATTCTTTTTGAAATCTAAGTAAGTAGGTGCTATACCATTTTTCTAAAGAGCGTAGTTCTTGTATTGTGTTAATTAGTGGTATGTCGTGTTTTCTTTTTAACTCTTCAAGAACTTTATTATCAACAGATTTTAAATTGTATCCTACTTCTTTAGATAGTATTTCTTTTATTTTAGCATGTTGCCCTATATTACAAGGTAGTGTTTTTCTTTTCTCTCTTATGTATTTTTTCATTTTTTTTGCAGATTCTTTTAGATATTCTCTATGTGCTGTAAAACCTACTCTTTCCATTTCAAATAAAGGTTTAATACAACGATTTTCTATATCTAGACCTATGCGGTTATCTCTTGTTGTTATAATAGGGTCTAATTTTTTGAACAATTCAAGTACAAATATGATGTCAGAGTGTCCGTATTTTATTACATTATCTCTGTTGAGTATATTATAAGGAATCATTTCTGTCTCCACAAAGGTATGAATTTTGTTTTGAAGATATATAGGAACATCTTCCTCTAACCATTGTATATATTTTTTTCTTAGATGTAAAGGGAAATCTGATTTATCCCAGGTAACATCTTTTACAAAAGAGTTAAGGTCTTTCATTAACATGTTAAGTCTTTTTTTTAGTTTAATATTAAGATCTTTGGCAATAGCACTTTGTTCTTTTTTTAGAAGTTTTTCATGGTTTTTAGCACCAGGGTACAAATATTGTGTTGTGTATTCTTTTAATCCTAAAGGGACACCTCCTTGTGAGGTTGGTATTGCATCGTGAGCAAATCTGATATAGAACATAGTGTCTGAAATATTAGTATTAGGTAGTTCTATACCTATATTTTTCAGCATGTGCATATCATATTTGATGTTGTGTGCTAGGAGTAAAGAATTTTTGGCTTGGTGTAGGAACATTTTGATAGTTTCTTTGGCTAAGATTGGTTGTTTGTCTATTTCTACAGAAAAGGTGTGCCCTTCCCATCCAAATTGAAATAGGAAGGGCTTATCATGGATGATATGTAATCCGGTTGTCTCAGTATCAAATGCAGTTATGGTGGGTTTGTCTTTTTTTATTTGACTAACCATTTGTAATGACTGAGACAACTCGGTTATGTGAGTTTGTTTGTACCTCATTATTTTACCACCCTCTTTTAGTTAGATAATATAAAATTGGTAATATTATTATGGCCCCAAATACAGTACCTAGTGTGTATGCTATTAATATGTCTTCCATTTACTCCGCCTCCTCCCTGCTTCTTATTCTTCCGAATTGCCCCACTCATCGCGGAGCTTTTTAACTTTTAAAATACATCGGTCTGCGTTTTTGCTGTTCTCGCTTGCTATATGTGACAAGTCTCTGACTATCTCAATCAGCTCGTCA
>PWOE01000072.1 GCA_003557585.1 Candidatus Nealsoniibacteriota bacterium
CGGCCTGTTTCATCGTCCGGTGGTGCTTGTTTTCTGGTGGATGGGTCTCTCGGGTGGATGGGGCCCCTTGCCCATACCCGGCGCCCACTTCCCTGGCGAACGGATTCTCATCGATCCGCTTGTGCGCACGTTGCTCGGTCACGCACGGCACGATGGCCCGCAGCAGCGCGAATTTGTACGTTGCGTACTCGTTGTCACTGGCCAACAGGGCGGTAACTATACGCGTAGCGAGTTGAGTCATGAGGAACAAGGTAACAAAATGCCCGCAGGAGCCATATTCCCTTGCGCAAGATGCGGTAAAGTATTATTCTGAATGAAGAGTTTAAATCAAACTGTAACCACCTGCCGATCAACGCGTTGCTAATAAGGGGCACCGAAAGAAGCCGGTAAAAGCTTCTACATATGAATTACACATTTCTCAAAACTAAGACAGTTTGTCGTTTTTTATTTTAAAGTTCACTTTTCATTTCTTTCTTTACTAAACTACATACTTAGTACCTATTTTTCATCCATCTTTATTAGGGTCGATGATTATGCAAATAGTAATTTGACCTTTTTACCTAATGTCAATAAAGACAATTGTAAGGTTAATAATTTGCTCTTTTTTTATTAATTACTGGTGGCAGCATGAATTTTACAAGAGAATTGGTCAATACTGTTAGTGAGTTTCTACAAACTTACATGAGGAAGAATAATTTAACCCATTTAACTGCTGATGAAGCTGCTGAATTATTAGCAAAAAACAATATTCTCTCAAATGAGATTGGGCCGAAACCAGGCTATAATTTTCGACAGATGCTAAGAGATGGCAGGAACGGTATATTGCCACTTGTAGACGGGGTCTTTCAGGAGAGACCAAATACAAGATGGATTATTCATAATACGAATAAAAAAACCACCCGCTTAATAGAATCCAATGTAAAGACTCCTATTATAAGAATTAGAGCTAAGAAGCCGATAATTGTTGAATCTTTATCACTACTTAAAAATCCAATTTATGGATTAGATCCGGTCATTGATAATAATTCGCATTTATTAATCCTTGGAACTTTTCCAGCTATAGAGTCGATTAAGGCTGGTTTCTATTATCAAAATCAGAACAAGCGATTTTGGGGACAAGCTTTATCACACTTTGGTGATTTTGAAAGTTGTTCAAATAATGAGCGAAAAAATCTACTCAAGAAGAACAGAATTGGACTCTGGGATCTATTTGAAGCGATTGAAAAAAACAGTGATAGCAATCAAGATAGATATATATCGAAAGCTAAGTTCAATGATTTTAAATCCATATTAAGTGCTAATAGTTCAGTCAAAATTTTAGTTTTCAATGGGAAGACCGCATACTCGTGGTTTCTCAATGATCACCATAATTTGACTATTGAACTTGGTCTAGAATGTGTATTTTTGCAATCAACAAGTGGATCTAATGGGCATTTTAAATCTGGTAAAGATTGGCATGATTTCTTCAAATCAGTCAAAATATAGATATATATTTTAGTATATCACTCTAATGTCAGACATAGACGATTATTTCTCTGTCGAAAGTCTCATAAACATCGCAGACGAACTAGCTAGTCACGGCCACTACCGTGCAGCAGTCATGGAGGCAATGACCGCGCTGGAAGAGCGTGTGAACGATGTGGTCTTCCTCTCCCTTGAGAGGAGAAGAGGATTGCCTACCAACTTAGTCAAATGGCTTAAAGATAAAACTAAGTACAACTTCGACGAAAAACTCCAACCAATTGGTGAGTTTGCTTTAGGCAGACCCATATCAAAAGGTGAGACATTGTGGAATAACTACAAGAAAGCACGGAACTTGCGGAACAAAGTAAGCCACACTGCACAATGGATTGGTGAGACAGATGCCCGTTTCGTAATACAGACAGTTCGGGAGTGGCTACACTTCCTAGAATCAGCAAAATACGTACATAAATCCGACAGGGTGTCTGATCAGACAATGAAGTTTCTTTCTATGTATGCAATACTTGTTAGCCGCTTCAATCTTTCGAAAGGTTCAAAACCAATCCCAATATCAATTGCAGTGAGAAATGCTCAAAAGAGAGGCTGCCTTTCGGCTGAAGCAGCACAGGTGATGCTTACAGCTGTCGATTATCGAAATAAAATTACACATGGCCAAGATGTTCCATCGGACCAACTTAGAACGGTAATTAGAGAGCTCAAAGAGTTGCTTTCTAGATTGAAAGGTTTCGAAATAGATGCGAGTCCAACCTTTGAGAATGAACAGGATTAACATTACACTTATAAGTTTTACTATAACTAACTATGAGAGTTGGTGTTAAAGGTTCAATTATCCCAGTTATGATTCATATCTTATTCGTTCAATAAGTTTATGAAGCTAAATTACTTATGCACAATATCTTAATTTAATAACCCGTGTCCTTATTCGATGATGAACATCAAATCCGCTTAAGAGCTTTCGAATGGCTCGAGGAGCAAACGTTGATCCACGGAGATGTGCTTCCAAGAAATCTGTTGGAGCAGGGCTTCGTTCTTAAGGGCACCAGAATTCATCTACTCGGAGCACAGGGCATTTGGAAACCACGCATATTTCAGAAAATTCCTCTATCAATTACAACAACACCCAACAGTCCATACCCCGACAGCCACGATTATGAGGGAAACCTGATCTATAGCTACCGTGGAACCGACCCAAATCACCCTGACAATGTTGGGCTGCGGATAGCGATGCAAGAGAGTACACCGTTGATATACTTTCTTGGGGTTGAAGTAGGTAGATACCTGCCTACCTGGCCTGTCTACATTACTCACGACGACCCACAGAATCTACGCTGCCACGTCGATATCTCCGAACGTTTTATGGATGCCTTTGTTCGGGCTCATAACACTATCTCTTCCAAAAACACATCCCGGCGCGACGAGCCCAACAGTCATGGTTTTATTAATGATTCAGAAATTCTCAAAAAATACGCTGCCAGGATGTCAAAAGTTCGTCTGCATCAAACCGCATTTCGCGAGCGGGTTATCCATGCTTACCGGTGCCATTGCACTATGTGCAAATTAAAGCATCGTGAACTTTTGGATGCGGCTCACATCACTCCAGACCGCGAGGAGTCCGGCGAACCAGTTGTATCGAATGGGCTAAGTTTGTGCAAAATCCATCATGCAGCGTATGATAAAAACATTCTCGGAGTCTCTCCTGACTATGTAATTCATGTCCGGGAAGATATCCTTGAGGAGATTGATGGTCCAATGCTACACTACGGGCTCCAGGGGATACACGGTCAGAAATTGCACGTAATTCCATCCAAGAGAAAAAACCGACCGGATCGCGAAAGACTTGAGCATCGATATGAAAAGTTTTTAGGTGTTTCCTAAGTTTTAAGAAAATCCACTAGACTTGATCTTTACTAACGTAATTTTTTTCCCAATCCTTCTTAGTTGGTGGTGCTTCATCAGGAATTTTATCTGCAGGTGTTATTTCACCGATATTTATAGATCGATGACTTAAACCCCAAGCAACGGCAATTCTCTTAAAATCTGCTTTTTCCCTTTTAAGTGTCTCCGGCAAGGTTATATCAACAATTTTCGTACCGTCGTTTTGGGTGTTTGACTCTAACCAATAATCTAGCTCATGAACCGCAGTACTAAAAATTGACATTTCAGATCCCCCACCAATTATAAGCAATGGTAGTTTCCCCTGTTTCCATTCTTTTGCGTTGCGGTATTTATGCAATTTTGTTTTCCATATTACTCTCTTGAGCATAGTTTTAAGTTCTTTTTCTAATCTTTTCTCTGCTAATTCTATTTCAGAAAGAATATCATTCTCTGGTACTAAGTATGACTCTGCGTTTTCTGCAATAGGTAACATGGGGTCATGATTTTCCCTTAATTCGTTGGCTTTTTTTTCATGGATAGTTTTTAATGCCATAATCCGTTCATAGTGGAGTCGAACTGTACCAAGAACTTGGACATCGGACATGAATAAGCTGTACCTATCACTACCATCAGCTTGATTAAGATTAAAGCAGCAGGCATCTACAGTCGAAGCCCCAATATCAATCATAACATGTAGTCCATCTCGACGCAAATCGGACATTGCATAACCAACGGCTCCTGCAGCAATCTCAGGTATAATGTCAAAATCACAAACATATCCATCATTATCATTTTCCCAATAATCTGGTGCTTTTTCTAAGAATCGGAGCTCCTGTTCAGCCACATCTAATGTGATGTTATTCTTCATAACGGACAGCATCCATGCCGCTTTACCTACCCTTCGAAAACATCGATTTTCCTCATTATCCTCAACGCAAGGTGAAGGCACTCCCAAATTGACATTCCATATTAATTCCTTAAAATTGCCAACAATATCAACTTTTTCCCTCAAAAACCATTCCCGAACATAACGCAATAACAGAGCTAAATAAGATACAGCATATTCTTCATGAACATTCCTTTCCAGATGACTATCATTATTTTTTTTATACTTATGAAACTTTGAAAATAGGTTTAGCTTAATGTCATCTATTAAAAAAGCATCAGCTCGTTTAGGTAATGAGCATTTACCGTCAGTAGTGACCCACAGTTTTGTTGGTAACAAATAGTTGGCTGATGGATGCGAATAATCTCCGAAATCAACTACATAGCTTGGTTTACCTGGAAGTTCCGGTAATTGAATAACAACCTTTGATGCAGAAGTACCAAAATCAAGTCCAATTATAACCTCAGCTTCACCTTTTCTGCCACTATGAGAATACTGTAGTAAATGCTTTTCATCGACTGTGGGTTTACTAACTTTATCATTAGTTGATTTTTTTAAAAAACTTATCTTTTCTCCAATTCTATATGACATTCTCCCCTCCCGGTTTTTTTAAATACCATCATACAATATTAAGGATCGCAATTGCAATTTCTTGCGATTCCGACCTTACTTCACGCCTCTTCTCAATACCCAATCTCTGCTGTTCAACTCTTTTTTCTAAAGCTCTAATCCTTCCTTTAGTGGCTTTTACAAGTGGGTCTCGACCCATATCGATATGTTTCTGCAATATTTCTTCTAATTTTGTCATCTGTTTATAAAGGTGTTGGTCCAGAGTTTCAGATTGAATATCAGCTCGGTCGTGATTTCTTGCACGAATTTCCTCATCCATTTTTTCAAATTCATAATCCAAATTGCCATATAATATGTCATTAGCAATTTCGTAAATTTGGTTCAAATCCACTTTATTTCCTGCCTCCAACCAATCCTCACCTTCTACAACAGCAGCTTGAGCTAGTCTTTCAGCAATGTCAGTGCTTAAAAACTTATTTACATTATTAATTGAAACAGCCGCATATGCAAGTTTTTCAGTATCCTGCAGCCCATAAAAAGACCATAAAGATACAGCTATTAAATAGATTCCAGGTTTTATAGGAATATTTAAGTTAGTTCTGGCCAGTGACAAAGCGACTGCAGGGGTTATTTGTTCATCGCTATTCGCAATTTTATGACTCACCATTCTTACAAGAGGATGAAATTGAGAAATAACTTCTTCTTTTCCACTTAAGTCACTACCAACTACACGGTTTTCAAAGCGGCATCTTACTGAACGTCTAGTTGCTAATGTAAGCATGGTGTTCATAGGGAGACGATGCTCTCTAATGTATTCAGACAAGTCATATTTTGCAGTATCTGAAAGTTCTATATCATAAACCAGGGAATCAACTTCAATTTGTCGAAAGTCACATCCAGGATAATTAAGCCTCATGTAATCAGTAATATATCTATGAATATCATTACCACTGATCCAACGATTAAATTCACGAGCGGCATTTACTTGATTCAAAATATAGTCACCATATGCTATTAGATTTGCCGCATCGAGTTCAAGATTTTGTTCCGTCAATTTTTTATTTTCCAGTGCTTGAGCAGTTTGGTCTATTCGCATTTCTTGTTGTTTTGGCGTCAAATCTCCTGACAGTAAATCAATTTCTAATTGCCGGATAGCATCTCCAAGAATTGAATCAAAGTCACCTAACGCTTTTCGACATAAGTCAAGTTTATCATACAACCTCTCATATATTCTTGAATCAATCGTATTTGCATAAAAAATATTCCAAATAAGAACTTTCTCAGCTTTTTGACCGAGCCGGTCGACACGACCAATTCTTTGTTCTAACCGCATTGGATTCCAGGGGAGATCATAGTTTATAACCAGTCGAGAAAATTGTAAGTCTACACCTTCACCACCCACTTCAGAGGAAAGTAATACACTTGGCCCATCAGGATCGCTGAAATGCTTAATTGTGTCATCTTTTGTTTCCCTTTGCCCACCTTTTAGCAGAATGTAAGTGATACCATCTTTTTCAAAACGTTCGGCCAAATAGTCTAATGTTGCATGAAAAGCAGAAAACAAGACAACTTTTTCATCGGGATAATCGCGTAGGTAAAATATAAGATTCTTTTTGAGTCTCTTATATTTGGTATCTGATTTAATAAGCTCAGAAAGTTCAACATAGTCACGCGATCTTAGTACAATCTCTGTAACTAGTGGCCCAATCTTTCTTTTTTTTGCATTGTCATCTTCTGATTCACCTGATAATTCTAACTCCTCCAATTCCAACAGCCTTCTTTGCCATAGACGCAGTGATGCAGCCATACTGCTTGTCATTTGCCTTTGAGGTTGGGCCAATAAAAAACGTTCATTAGCTTCTAATTTACGCGCATACTCCACAACTACATCAGTTACCAATTCATAAAATTTTTCTTCTACAGGATTCAGATCTACAAACTCAGGTACAGGTTCACGAACAACCCTCCATTCCTTTACATCACTTTTCCTTGTTCTAGTAACTGTGTGGGCGAGTAAATTTACAGTTTCAAGCTTATAAGCCAATCGGCTTCTATGATTCCTATTTTGAAATTTTTCCGGTACAAGATCATTCTCCTCTATCATCGTTAACTGACGGTTTGACTTGAGAATTTGATGTGATTTAGCAGATTGCAATAAATCCCGGATAATATCAACATCTGGATTATGACCTAAAATTAAATCACGAGCTTTTACCAAGGGTTGATTGGCATATAAAATCTGAGAAAATACATCTGTTCTTGTAAAAGTATCCGGATCCAATACTTGCAATAGAGAAAACAAATCTTCATTACGATTGTGTAATGGAGTTGCAGTAAGTAGCACGGTGTAGTCAGACACAGCTTTGAAAAGTTCTCCCAATTCATTTGTCTGTGTTTCTGGATTGCGAAGGTGGTGAGCCTCATCAATAACCAATAAGTCTACCAATCTCTCTTCATTTTCCATACTTCTCAGAAAACGGGCAAGTTGAGCAGATGCTCTTTTATGGCTATGATGTTCCCACCCCAGAGGTGGACGAAGACTCTGCAGTCCTGCAATTAATGCAAATCCTTTATCTTGATTCGAACTACTCTGAACAGTTTCCAAAACTTCATTGGCATTACATATCTGTGCTGAGACTCCTATCTTTGTCGACAATTCACGTTTCCACTTCTCCCTAAGTGCAGCAGGACAAATAATCATGAGCCGACGCATATCAAAGCGACTTCGTAGTTCTGTCCAAATAAGACCCGCCTCAATAGTTTTTCCTAATCCTACTTCATCTGCAATTAAAATACCGTTTGATGGGGATTCAAGTATTTTGACTACCGGTTTGAATTGATATGCATAAAAATCAGTATTTGTAGCTTCCATGCTGTAAATAACATCAGCAAGTCGACCGGATAATTTAACATGAGTTAATGTTCTTCGTAAATCTGAAGGCCGGCCTAGTTTTTCTGATTCAAGCATATCTAATGGCGAAAGCCTGAGATCACCAACGACCTCAATCTGTTTTTCCGGGACCCAACGGATACCATCGCTGAACTGAACTTGTAGGAGTTTGCGATTTCTACGCAGTAATTCTCTGCCGGTAAGTACCCCTACTCTCGTTGGGTCATTTATTAATCTAACTCGATTAATTTCCTGCATATTCCTGCGTAATTGATAGATTGTGAACCTTTATATTCATACTTATATAACCAACTAAGCCAAGTAATAGTGATGATCCGACAAGCGATTACTTATACCTGTTATTTCACCTCGTGCAATTTCATTAATTAAAGATTCGATTTTTGAATCATCCAACCCATGAGACTCATCTGTAGTTAATACTCTACCAAATATATTTTCTTCTTGTAATATTTTTTTTCGTTCATGCCATTCTCTTACATATTTATTAGAGTTTAGCATTCCAAGATGTTCCCAATAAATAATTGAACCATCTGGCATCTTAATCGTAAAATCCGGTTTTATTTCAAAATCACGTCCTTCTAACTCAAGTGGGCTTTCATAACTAAAACCAAATTTTGAGTGATTATCACTAAGTTCTTCGAGTTTCTTGTATATGATATATTCGGCTCTTGATTTAACTTTCACACCTTCTTTGGGAGTCAAAGAGTAACCCCAAAAAGTTTTATCCATTAACGTTGTTCTCCGAGTAGCTATATCGGACCGGTCAATGATCTCTTGAAGAAATTTATAGTTGTCTTGGAACTTGTTTTCATCTCCATACAAAAACAAAGAAAGGCTCTTTTTTGAGCGGGTAAGAGCAGTATAGACCAACTCTTTTGATAGAAGCGTCTTTTTTTGAGGAATTACGATAAATGTATGTTCAAAGCCGCTACCCTGTGACTTATGTACTGTAATAGCATAAGCCAACTCAAGCTCCTCTTCTTCACTGCTGAACTTTGATCTTTGCTGGGGAAATTCATTCTCAAGGAAGTAAAATTTTGCATTATTACCACCCTTGTAAACCCCCATTGAACCATTCGATAGTGTGAGCTTCCCTCTTTCATATTTATTTTGTGTCAAAATGGCCTTATCTCCGGTTTTAAATTTGGAGTTATGATAAATTTTATTTTTAGTTTTGAATTCATTTTGAATAAACAGGTTTAAACCCAATGTAGAGTAATAACCTGCTCGGTATGGTGTTATGATTTGGAAGCGATCTATTTTAAGTTTTTCTTGAAATTTGTGATCTGAGTTGTCAACTGTTCCATTTTCACGTAGTCCCAGTAGTTGATTTAAACTTATCTCAAGGGACTCATCACTTGCTTCTCTTTCTTCTGATCGACAAAGCTCGAGAAACCTATTATGTACTTTTTTTCTTAATTCTTCTCTGTTTTCCCAATAATTTATATGAAAATCATCAATGCCTCGGGTATCTCCGTTTGATATGGAGCGAATAATATGTTCACCATACTTAGCACCACCCGAAAATATTTCGGTTACATTTTTTATACGTTCATCTTGCTCAATGCGGCAATTTGTTTCCAACGTATTGATATTGCCATGGTACTCTTTTTTCCTATGTATATACTCGATAAGATCTACGAAAACTTTTCCATAGCCTATAGGTGGCAACTGATTAGGATCACCAACCATAATTAGTCTATTAAATTTTGGGGAATTGAAGTTGATCAATCTAATCAGTTCATAAAACTTGGTAAGATCTACCATCGACATCTCATCAAGGATAAGATTTTTTAGTTCAATGGAATTTGGTGATGAAACTTCGTTCTCAGAAAGAAACTTATCTATCGTTTTTGCTTCTATACCTCTTACCTTCTCCTCATTCAGATTGAGTCTGAGTGCAGCTTTACCTGTGGGCGTTAGTATCTGATAAGTTTCTCCTTGCTCTCTAAGATTTTCAATCGTTCTAAGAAGTTCAAATGACTTGCCAGAACCTGGAACCCCGGTTAATACATATAGTCTCTTTGAGAAAATATTCTTGAATAAGTGATTTCGCTCTTCATTATATAGCTTTTTGTCAAAATTAATACCCAACTTTTCAGAAAGTTTCTTCATTGATGAGGAAAGATCTACTTCATATTGATGTACAATATCATCCATTTCAAGGAGCTTATGGAAAGTGTTTGCTACTTCTTCTTCCATTTGATGAACAGAGTTAAGATAGAAGTAGAAGTGATTTTTATCTTCTTTAATTACAAGTTTTTCTTCGAGAAATTCTTTAAGGTCGGACTCTAAATTTTGAAGCAGATCAGAAGGCAACCCGTAATCACTTTTATAGAAAAGCGGATAATCGGTAAGCTTTTCCATTATCTGATCATCCCGGTCAAAACAGTGGCCTTGTTTTTCCAGTCCTTCAAGGTGCTGAATAATTATTGCTCGTACTCTACGATTATCACTTTCTTTTAGATTTTGTAGAGTACGTTGTTTTTTGGAATACTTACGATCCGGAAAATAAGCAATATCGATTTTAAACAAATCAATAGGCCCCAATTCAGTTTCTCCGCTCACAGAATTATCCTTCCATTCTTCCTCTCGATATTGTTCATACAATAAATAAGGATTATCCAGTACTTTTTTGGCGGATATATCTTTTTCTTTATCTCCCTTAATAATTCGATGAAAATGAGCGGGTAATAAATCAATCATCGCTAATTTCAAAAAATCATCAACACTGAGGCGTAAGGTTTCAAAGGATTCGATTAATTCCTCTATCAAATCTTCTGAATCTCCCAGATTGTACTCATCAAGTACTGATGGTTCACAAAGTATTTTGTGAAAAGCTTCATATTGTTCATTTACGGGAAGCTGATCAATTAACTCATTTTTAAATTTTGAATATTCGTTAAAGCTATCTTTTCTACCACTGATTACAGCAGAAAGCGTAACAAAACCTGGGAAATAGCCTCTTTTTCCCCAGCAGTGTTTTAATAAGTTCTCCACCCTATCAATGGCATCTTCAACCGAATATTCTTTAAAAAAACCATCCTCCCTAACGATATCGAGGCTTCTCCTGATTTTTGTAAGTAAATATATAGCCTCATCGTCACTCATGTCCATTGATACAAACTTGAAATAAGGTATCAACTGTGGTTCATCGACTGTGACTTTTATTCGGTCAAGATGTGAGTAATCGCCATTTTTTTCTGCATCTTCTAGATATTCGTGGTATGGTATACGAACCAGCGAATCTTTATGGAGTTGTACTTGCGAGGACCAATTTATTGTTGGAAAATTTTTAAGTCGATCCTGTTTTTTAATTTCCTCATAATTATCAATAGTGTAATGCTCAGCATCAATGACATTCCTGACTATGCCACATCCGGTAACCAAATACAATTGATCATCTGCAGAGACCGGATTGTCATAATTGCAATAAGTAAATACAATACTCTCATCAGGTATTACCCGATTGAAGTATCTTTCAATTCGCTTCTCAAGATTTTTCGGATAATCACCCTCTAGTTGTTTTTGCTTTTTCTCCCGGGTGAATGAGAGTTTAAATGGCCATGTTAATATGGAAGATGATCCAAGTGTTTCATATAATTTATTTGCCTCTACAGTACTTAACGGGTGGTCATGCCGTACTTCAAAGGTCTCATCTCCAAAAGTGTTGATCGACCAGTAGCATGGTGGAATATATCCATTATTGACCTCCATGTCGGGCACACATTCTGCACATTTATCCTCTAATTCCTTATTCCTTCGATGACGGATTCGTCGGGATAATAATGAGTAGTCTCCAACGCAGTAATCATTATCGGAGGGTTTTTTACAAACTTTTCCATTCCATTTGTTATCGTGCCAAGCTTGACGTGCTGTAATATGTTTTTTCATTTGAGTATCCTCTGTATCGAAGGTTGGCTCTTCTTTCTTTGAAATCGCCAAATCTTTCAATTCCTCCACCAGTTTTTCGGCCCACTTAATTTGTTTGGTAGAAAGAGGACGACCCCCTTGGAGAGTCTTCCCGAAGTTATAGAGTGCACGCCTTTCTATAGGAGTCAAATAACCTGCATCTTTGGCAAACTTAGAAGCTTTTTTAAAGTCTTCACTCTGGAAATTTTTTAGCTTCTTATCTAGGAACATAACCCTAATTTATTTGTGAGCTTTTCGTTTAAAAAAATCCAATATGGATTCTTATCTATTCAACTACCAATATCCTCTAAAAACTCCGATCCTGGGTCCACCCCTGTTACAAGCAGCTGATCCCGCGCCCGCGTACAGGCCACATAAAATAAATGTCGTTCAGTGTTGTACACCTCCTCAAGGTCAGATTCGTCGGTAACTGACTCCATCCGTCTCTGAAGCGGGATGACCTCATCGTCGCAGGCCATCACCACCACCGCTC